>JALYXE010000117.1 GCA_030947265.1 Acidobacteriota bacterium | reverse complement strand
AGCTGGGGCCCTGCGGAAATGCCACCAGGGTCTCGGCATCATCAGCCAGCCTGCCACTGAGCACCGGCTCATGGATGAAGTTCACACCGAATTTGACCGCGTGCTTTCCGCCCACTCGCGCGACATCGTAACGGAACTGATACTTTCGTTGATCACGTCGAATTGGAAAAGCGGTGATGCCGGTAACAAATTGATTGTCGCCGAAGGTTTCAAACCCTGACGTGGTGATCGCTGTGGTGCTAAACGGAAAGGCCAGGGCCAACCCGATGTGCGAATTCCTTTCTTTGGTGTGATGAAAGTTGTTGGCCTGAACCGTCAGTGTGCCCGACCATTTTGAGTTGAAGAGAAACTGATTGTCGACGAGAAAACTGTAGTAATTCGAGCGAGTGAAAGCGCCTGTCGATGGCAGCGTTGCCTGCTGAATCAGATCGTTGTGCGTGTTATTGCGATCCAGAGATCCGCGGAAGAACCACTGCGATCGGGCCGACTGAAACCAATCCACCCGGGTTGAAAAGAGCACGTCGCGAAAGGGCACCGGCACGGAAGTCGGAACGTCAATCGATGTTACGCCCGGGATCAATCCCAGCGACGCCAGTCGGGCCAGAGCGCGAAATTCATTAAGACTGAGCGCGCTATATGCCACGCTTGCATTTTCGTGGACGTATTCCAGTGAAGAAAAGAGCCAAAGCTTTTCCGTTTTGAGCGGACCGCCGACCGCGGCGATTCCATTCTGACGTGAGAACGGCTGTTTTGGGTTCGGCTCCGGATTGTCCAGTTTGTTGCGCGCATTGAAGGCGCGCGCGCGAAGATAATAACCAAAATCACCATGCCATTGGTCGGTGCCGCGCCTGGTGCTAATGATCACCGAACCACCGTTTGTGCGCGCAGTGTCAGCATCGAACTGCGAGGTACGCACCACGAACTCCTGCATCGCGTCCGGGGAATAGTTTTGGAGAAAGCCTCCGATGTAGTCATCATTGTTGTCGCCCCCGTCAACGGAGAGATCGACATTAAGGCCGGAGCTGCCACCAAAAGCAACCGCTGTGATCCGCGCTTTTGTAGGATCCGAAGGCTCGACCGGTTGGGTCATCGGTGCAAGATAAGCGATGTTAGCGAAACTCCGATGGGCCAGCGGAATGTTCGCCAGATCTTTTTTTGAGATCACAGTCTTTTCGACGCTGCTGGTGGTCTCAAGAGGCTGCGAGTAAAGCGTGCTCTCACCTTCTGGAACCTGCACCGTCGCTGTTACGTGACCAGGTTTCAAGATAAAGGGCAGAGTAGGATACGAATTGACGTTCAGTCTTAACGCGTAGGTAACCGTCGAGAAGTTCGGAGCCGAGACGGTTATCCGATAATCACCAGGTGGGAGTCCTTCCAGCCGAAACTCTCCTTCAGAATTCGTCGTGGTTTGACGTCGAAGAGATGAGCCGACTGCGGACGCCGATACTGTTGCGCCGGGAACACGAGCGCCGTTCACATCGCTGACCGTTCCGACCAGCGCGCCTTGCGTGGTTTGTGGGACAACCACGATTGCCACCACCAGCAAAATCCAAACAGCGACGATTACGTTCATCAGAGATCGTGATGTCGTTGAGATCATTATTCCCCTCCTCGAAAAAGAGTAGATCCACGGACGGCCATCCGCCGGGAAACAGTCAGTTTGGCACATGGGTTTACGATAACGGCGAGGCGGAGCTACTACCAGCCTTCGTACTGCCACCAGTTGGAGGATAATGGAACGGAATCTGAGCAGAAGAGAACGCGGCAGGACGACTAATTCAGCGCCGTCACATGGCTGACAATTGCAACTCGTGGCGACTCCAGCGCGGAAATCATGACAGTCATGATTGACCTGCAACCGACAATGGTTGACGAAGACTGGATCGCAGACTAAGGAGGAAGCGCAGTGAACCGAGGGCCCAAGCGCGAACGCAGAGAAGTCTTTGTTGAAGGATCGTGGCGAGCAGTCCGGCTTGCGTCGTTATCTCAATGCAGAGACGGCGTGTTCGATGAGGGAATGAACTTTGGATAGGAGACTCGGACTGGCGGCGGCAGTCACAAAGGTAACCAGCAGGAAACTCACCGGACCCCAGACGAATACATTTGTGAAAACATCATGGCGGGAACCGGGCCGACATTCCGTAGCAGCAAGGGCGATCAACCTTTTTACTCGCGATTTGATGCCTTTCGCTTCCTCATCACCCAGGAGAAAAACTCCAGCCGGCATCGTTGGTCTCGCACCATCAGGAATGCTTCTGGCAATCTTGACTAAAGCCGAGGCCAGATCAAGCGCCACGTTGTTGCCTTGACGCGCCGCGTTTTCATCGGCCGCCTCTTCAGACGCTTCAGACCAAGCCTTATCAAGTGACCGACCACTGGGAATGATCAACAAAGTGTCCCGGCATGCTTGTAGCAAGCTACGCTTCAAATTGTCGCGGGCCACGAGATGGCCATTCTCATGCGCCACAGCCGCCGAGATTTCATCGGGAGTGAGAATGTCCAGAACCTGGCTCGCTATGAAAAGTCGCGGGCGCAGGAAACCTATGATGGCAATAAGTGGAAAAGCATGTTCGATTCGATAGGCCTGAATATCAATTCCTGGAATTTGAATGGGCTTACCGTGCCTTACCCAGTCGGACGTCAAATTTGAAGTAGCTCTGCGAGTGACAATTCCGCGATAAATGGAGAGAACAATTCCGGTCGCCGATAAGAACGCCAGGAGACCAAGCTTGAGACTCACCTTTTCCGCGGTATGCCGCGGCTCATAGGTGAGATAGGAGGGTACGAATAGTAGTGCGACTGACAAAAAAGCGAGAAAGTTCGGAAGTGTTCGCAGAGAAAACAGCAATCGAGCTCGCAATTCCGCCGTCCAGGTACGCGTGGACTTGCCGGCAACTCGCCACAGTCCGGCCATGGATAGCGAAGCAAGACTGTTGAAGGTTAGCAACGCCGCTAGCAATAATGAGAGTCCAAGAAGTTCGAACATCAATCAGCACCTGGTTTTAACTCTCTTCGTTTCTCTTTGATTAAGCGATCAAGCTCGTCAAGCAACTGCCGATCTGTTGCGCTAACAGTATCGACGATGCAGGCAAGGACCGGTTGCACCGCGTCCGCACCCTGGCCCAGCAGTCCGTCAATCACGTCTTCTCTAATCCCCTGCTCAAACTCCTCCCTTGAGACAGCTGGCAGGTAGACAAAGGCGCGGCTAACCTTTCGTCGCGTGAGCAGCTTTTTCTTGAAGAGGCGATCCAAAGTGGTCATAACCGTCGTATAAGCAATGCTTTCGCCGAATGCCAGATAAACGTCACGCACGCTCAGTTCACGTCGCTTCCAGACCTCGTCCAGGACCTGCTGCTCGAGTTTACCGAGTGCCAGCGATGCCACCTCACGGGGTCGTTTGAATCCACGCAGCATAAATTTCGGGGATCGCATAGCCCGGAATATAGAAGCTGTTCTTAACTGCTGTCAACCGTTTCGGAATCGCGAAAATAATATGATAAGATTCCGCCTTCTTAAGGGAGAACCCACACACACAGCCCCTCAGGCTTTAAGGGAGAAATTCATGCGTCCCGTCCGTCGCCCTGGTATCGGTCCTGTTAGCGCTTACAAACGCGAGCAAGCCGCAATTTCTCGACGCAAGCTCTATCGGGTAACTGCTTTCTACACTGCTTGTGTCACCATCCTCCTGGTGCTCGGCTTGCGAACCAACCATCCCTACGTGGCTATGGCTTTCTTCGTGGCGGGAGTTCCCCTGTGGACTTTTACTGAATACACTTCCCACCGCTTCGTATTTCACCGCCACTGGAAAATGTCAAACAGGAAGTACAAGAAGTATTTCACTTACTTGACGCACAAATACCTTGACCCCACTCACTTTGGACATCATGAGCGACCATTCGATGGCGAACATATAAATGGCCAGGTGAAAGATCTCCTTCCGATTTTTTTAGTCGCGGTGCCGGTGAGTTTTCTGTTCCCTACATACACTTGCCCTATGCTTTTGGCCGGCGTTGTTCAATGCTACGTCGCCGAAGAGTGGATCCACCACTCCATGCACTACTACAATTTTCAAAACGCCTACTTCCGACACATCAAGAAGTCTCATCTTTATCACCACAGTTCCCAGGGAATCGATCGCGGATACGGGATTACAAATGCGTTCTGGGATGTCGTTTTTAACACCCGTTTTCCTCCGCCCGTTCGAGCGCGACTGTTCGGCCGTTCAGGGTATTCGAATTTGAGCCGACAGGTAGACCAATCCGTAACCATCAACGAGTCGCAGGGATTGCACTAATGGCAGGGCTGCGCTATGCCCTCGTCACCGGTGCGTCGAGGGGACTTGGCAAGTTCTTTGCCAGGGCGCTTGCAGCACGCCAAAGCAACCTGGTGCTCGTAGCCCGTTCGAAAGATAAGCTCACATCTCTGGCCAACGAGTTGAGAACCTCTCGGGGAATTCTGGCTGAGCAAATGGAATCAAATCTGGCTGCTCCGGGCGCAGGGCTACAACTTGCACGAGAATTGTCCGAACGGGATCTCCAAATCGAACTATTGGTCAACAATGCCGGATTCGGCGAACGCGGAGAGTTTCTGGAGCTCTCGCTCGAGCGCCAGTTGGAAATGATCCACTTGCATAATACTGCAGTGGTCGAGCTAACCCATAAGCTGTTGCCGGCGATGATCGAAGCGGGCGGCGGCGGTATCATCAACGTGTCTTCGATGGCAGGTTTTCAACCCATACCCTATGCAGCGCTCTATTCCGCTACCAAGTCGTTTCTCACAACTTTTTCGATGGCGCTTCGTGAAGAGCTGCGGTCAACCGGGGTGAAGGTCGTTACTGTTTGTCCCGGTCGGCTCCGACCTGATCCCGAGGACGAAGGAAGTCAAGAGAAGAGGCAGAAAGTACCGGGTGGCGAACAAGCTCATGAAGACGTAGTGAATGAAACGTTGAAAAAGCTTGACCGCGGCGGCGGCCTCGTCATTCCGGGTCGAATTAACAGATGGACCGTTCGCGGGCAGCGCCTCATTTCGCCGAATGCCGTACCAAAGATCGTGGCCAGAATGTCCCGGCGGTGAGCCTCCAGTACTCAATAAGTCGACGCCTCGTCGAACTACCTCCTCGAGTGGAAACCTAAAATCTAACACCCAGCCGATGCTCGGCTGGGAGGTTCTGTGCGTGTCATGAGGTCAGTACCAATTCCCCGGTGCGTTTCTGATCCCAGACTAATTGCGCTATTATTTGAGGTTTTCGGAGTAGGCCGTAATTCGCTCTGTGGGAGTACGGCCCCAGTTGGAACTATGTTCGAAGACGCAATCGAAGTACGCGGAGCGCGCGTCCACAACCTCAAAAACATCTCCTTCTCAATCCCTATTAACCAGATGACGGTGGTTACCGGGGTCAGCGGGTCCGGCAAGTCGTCTCTCGCCTTCGACACAATCTATGCCGAAGGCCAGCGCCGATATGTTGAATCGCTCTCCGCTTACGCTCGCCAGTTTCTGGAGCGCATGGACAAGCCAGATGTGGATGAAGTGCGTGGAATTGCGCCCGCCATCGCCATTCGCCAGAAAAACTCAACTCGAAATCCGCGCTCCACCGTCGGCACGCAGACCGAAATCTTTGACTACCTTCGCCTGCTGTACGCTCGAGTGGGAACAACTTACTGCCGTGTCTGCGGTCGCGAAGTTTACAAGGATTCGCCTGAATCCGTGGCCGACGAAATCCTGGGAACACTTCCCGAGGGAACACGCTTTTACGTTTTGTTTCCCGCGCGGGCCGGACTGGCGGAGACGCGAACGACTGGAGACGCGGAGACGCGCAGACGCGGAGAGACGGGCACACCAGGAACACGGGGAAAGAAAAGCACTTCGCCGCGTCCCCGCGTCTCCCCGTCTCCGCCTCACTTAATTGCGTCCCCTCGCCAGCAAATAACCGCCCACATTATGAGCCTCATGCAACGAGGTTTTACCCGACTATTCTCTCCTGGGCGGATAATCGATCTTCAATCTCCTGATGATTACACGCGAAACGATTTCGATAATGTTTTCGTGATGGTGGACAGACTGGTTGCCGGACCGGACATTCGACAGCGGTTGGTGGACTCCCTGGAAATCTGTTTCCAGGAAGGTCACGGAACCGCGAATATTGAAACAGCGGAGGCCGAACCTACACGTCTGAAATTTTCTGACAGGTTCGAGTGCAAATATGACGGCACTGCTTACGCCCAACCCGAGCCGCGCC
>JALYXE010000055.1 GCA_030947265.1 Acidobacteriota bacterium | reverse complement strand
GGTTAACTCTTCGCACGTCTGCGGTTTCCTCCCTCCTCTGCTAAAATCTTTAACATTCATGTATGTCCGATCCTAACAAACAAAAGGCTCACATTAAGTTCGTTCTAAACGGCGAAACGGCTGAAGTTGCGTTTGCGCCGCAGAAAACGCTGCTGGAAGTCCTGCGTGAAGATCTTGCCTTAATGGGAACCAAGCACGGCTGCGAACTCGGCGAATGTGGCACCTGCACCGTGTTGGTAAACGGACGCTCGATTCTGTCTTGTTTGATGTTGGGTCTCGACGCTGAAGGACAGGAAGTAAAAACAATTGAAGGAATGGCCAAAGGCACACAGCTTCATCCGCTACAGGAAACGTTTGCGGATCTCGGAGCTGCACAGTGTGGCTATTGTTCACCCGGCTTTCTGCTGGTCGCGGAAGAGTTGCTGAAAAAGAATCCCAATCCTTCGCGCGATGTTATCAAGGAAGCGTTGTCAGGCAATCTCTGTCGTTGCACCGGCTACATAAAAATCTACGAGGCTGTCGAACTAGCGGCGGCTCGCATGCGTGGCGAAGAGATGGAGCTGCCTAAAGAATCTATTTATGGTTTGTGAGTCTGGCAGTTTGGGAATCAGATCGGCTTGAGTTTGTCTCTGAAGTTCGAAAAACTCCAAGGTTGGGAAGGTGGGCTTGCCCCCGCTCGAGCTGAACGATGCGCAAGCGCCAAAGCAAGCGGGGGTAAACCACAAACCTTCCCGGCCCTGAGATTATGGTGCTTGAGTTTCCTTAACGAGGTTGAATGTTAACCAAAACGGGGTGGAATGGTTAACCAAGATTCCAGATTGCATGCCTAAGAACCGCAACAACAACGGCAAGCCACGGAAGGTTATCGGCAAGCCTTTTCGGAAGGTTGACGCACGCGCAAAGTGCACAGGCCAGACGAAGTTTGCCGACGACATCGTGTTACCGCGCATGCTCTATTGCAAGATGCTGCGCAGTCACCTACCGCATGCGCTAATCAAGAATGTCGATGTCTCTAAAGCGATCGCGATGCCCGGTGTGATTGCGGTGATCACCGGTAAAGACCTACCCATCCCGTACGGCATTCTTCCCGTCAGCCAGGATGAGCACGCTTTATGCATCGACAAAGTGCGTTTCGTTGGTGATCCAGTCGCGGCTGTTGCCGCAATTGACGAGGACACGGCCTTCGACGCGATGAATCTCATCCAAGTGGAATATGAACCGCTAAACACCATCTCCTCGATCGAAGAAGCAATTTTCATAGAGGAACCTCGCATCCACGAATATGGCGACGAGGGGAATATTCATAAAAAAGTTTCTCTCGAATTCGGCAACGTCGAAGATGGCTTCGCCCTGGCGGACCTGGTTCGCGAGGACACCTTCTTCTACGAAGGCAATACGCATTTGCCGATGGAACAACACGCCGCTGTCGGCAACTTCGACCCCGATAACAAGCTGACGCTCTGGAGTTCGACGCAGACGCCACACTATGTTCATCGCGCGCTCGCAAAAGTTTTAGAGTTGCCCGCCAGTCATATTCGCGTCATCGCCACACCAAACGGCGGTGGATTCGGTGGCAAAAGCGATCCCTTCAACCACGAAGTTGTGGTCTGCAGACTTTCGATGATTACCGGACGGGCTGTGAAAGTTACGCTTACGCGCGAAGAAGTTTTTTATTGTCACCGTGGTCGCCATCCGGTGCTGATGCATGTCAAGACGGGAGTGAAGAAGGATGGCTCGATAACCGGAATGCATTTCCAGTCGTTCCTCGACGGAGGAGCATATGGGAGCTACGGCGTCGCCAGCACCTTTTACACGGGCGCGCTGCAGACAGTTACTTATGAAGTGCCGCGCTATAAATTTCAGGGACTCCGTGCATTTACGAACAAACCGCCGTGCGGACCAAAGCGTGGACACGGAACGCCGCAGCCGCGTTATGCGCTGGAGGTACATCTCGACAAGATCGCCGAACAGTTGAAACTGGATCCGGCCGCGATGCGCCGCGCAAATTTGGTCAAACCCGATACTGTAACAGCAAATTATCTGCGTATCGGCAGCATGGGCCTGGGCCAATGCATCGACAAAGTCATTGAAGGCTCCGAATGGAAAAATAGATTTTCAGGTTGGGATCAGAACAACCGCAAGCTTCCCTACGGCAAAGGAATCGGCATCGCCTGCAGTTCATACATCTGCGGAGCGGGTCTGCCGATCTACTGGAACAATATGCCGCAGTCGGGCGTCCAGCTTCGTCTGGATCGTCAGGGTGGCGTTTGCGTGATGTGCGGCTCAATTGACATCGGCCAGGGATCTGATTCAATCCTGGCGTACATCGTCGCCGAAGTTCTCGGAATAGATCCGTTCGACATTCGCGTCGTCACGGCAGATACGGATTTGACACCTGTCGATTTGGGTAGTTACTCCAGCCGCGTAACTTTGATGACGGGCAACGCAGCGCTTCAAGCTGCCGAGCGGGCGCGCGAGCTGCTGGCAATGGCTACGGCCGAAAAACTCAGCGTGCCAATCGAGAATATCGCGCTCGCCGAGCGGCGCGCTTTTGATGTGGAGAACCCGGAGGTCGGGGTTTCGTTTGCGGAAGCTGTAGTACTGGCTGAATCAAAGTTTGGCACGATTGGCACGGTCGGTTCATACTCACCTCCGCGTTCACCTGGCAAATACAAGGGCGCGGGTGTTGGACCGTCGCCGGCTTACAGTTATTCCGCGGCCATCGCTGAAGTAGATGTAGATCCGTCGACCGGTATTGTTGTTGTCGAGCGAATCTGGATCGCGCATGACGTTGGCAAGTCAATCAATCCGATGTTAGTGATGGGCCAGGTTGAAGGCAGCGTATACATGGGACTGGGTGAGATTTTGATGGAGGAGATGGCCTATCGCGCCAATCGCAATGTAGTACACAAGTTTCCCTCGATGCTGGAGTACAAGAGCCCGACAACGATGGAGATGTGCGATGTCAAAACCTATCTAATCGAGGATCCCGATCCCAATGGGCCTTACGGCGCAAAGGAAGTTGGCCAGGGACCGCTGCTGCCGGTGCCGCCGGCTGTGGCAAATGCAGTCTACGACGCAGTGGGCGTGCGAATAGATGAAGTGCCGATTACTCCGGAAAAAGTATTGAAAGCTCTGCGCGAAAAATCGCGAGGTCGAGACGGTCGATATGGGCCAGACACCGTTCCGTGTGTTGAGTGGCCCGAACCCCTGCGCGTGCTGACACCTGCCGAAGGTGGTGACGGCCGCGAGATGCCACGCGTCGCTGTGCATTCGTGAATCTCCTAAAACTAATGCGCAATATCAAGAATGCTGGTTGTTGATGTTCAGAAAGGGCACTTGTGCCCACCGTGGCGCACAAGTGCGCTGACCAAACGGAGCGTAGTGGTGCAGAAGCATAGAAGAAAAGATCAATTGCAACAAGATGGGGCAAGGGAAAGGTTGGAATGTTTGAATTCGTCTGGGAAAAGACAGCTATCTTCGAGGTGAAATAGTTTCACATGATGCGACTGCCCAAATTCAGTTATCGCGTGCCGCGAGAGATCGCGGAAGCGGTAAAGATCATGGCCGGCTCGGGGCCGGAGGGACAGTTCGTGGCTGGCGGAACGGATCTTTATCCCAACATGAAGCGGCGACAGCAGATGCCGCAGACGGTTATTTCCGTGATGCGTCTGCCTGAACTCAATCAGATCACGGGTGATGGAAAGTCGGGAATTCGGATTGGTGCCTCAGTAACTCTTACAGACATCTGTGAACACCCTTTGATCAATCGGGACTACCCCGTTATTGCGCGCGCCGCGCGAACGATCTCGACTCCGATCCTGCGGAACATGGGAACCATCGGTGGCAATCTGCTGCTTGATACTCGCTGCAACTATTACGACCAGAATTACGAATGGCGCAAAGGCATAAATTTCTGTTTGAAGAAGGATGGAGACGTTTGCTGGGTGGCGCCCGGAAGCTCGAAGTGCTGGGCAGTGCAGTCTTCTGACCTCGTGCCCGTCATGGTGGCAATTGGCGCGAAGTTTCGTTTGGCCTCAACTCTGGGTGAACGGATGATTGATGCGGCGGGGTTCTATAACGATGACGGGATCGACTATTTGAAAAAACGGCCGGACGAACTCCTTGTCGACATTCATCTGCCTCCCCTTAATGGCTGGCGCGCGTCATATCAAAAACTTCGCCGCCGTGGCGCTTTCGATTTTCCCGTGCTCGGAGTTGCGGCCTGGATTCAAGTAGAT
>JALYXE010000054.1 GCA_030947265.1 Acidobacteriota bacterium | reverse complement strand
GTGGATTGAGGAGCGAAAGGACATTGATGCAGAATTGGAAAAGGCGCAAACAAAGCTGTCGCGAGCGTGGGAACTTTTCGGGAAGGGCGCAAATGACGACATCAATTTCGCGTGGGAAAGAAGCCTGGGAGAGTTTCGAGAAACGGTGGCTGACCTAAACAAGCGAATCAGGATTTTCAATCTTAAAGCGCCCGCCGCCGTCTTTCATCGAAGACACATCGATGTTGACAAAGTGATCGAGAAGATAATCTGTAACTCAAACTGTTAGTTTGCGTACGTTCACAGTCCGTGTGGCGCAAACCAACAGGTTGCGTTATGTTCACTAAGGCGGAGGTTAAAACGGACATCCAGGCAGACACGCCCGAGCTCGCGAGGATTGAAAGGATGACTTCTGAACATCCGATATCGGAAAAGACACGCGAACAACTCCGAAAGGTGCGCAAGGTCTTACTTCGCTTACACAAGACGCTTCTCGATTTCGAGCGCGTGGCTTACGAGCGCGAACACAGCAAAATCACCAACAGCTATGAATTCCTAAACCTTGCAATGCATAATCCGTGGTTCGCATGGCTCCGGCACCTCTCTGAACTGATTGTTGAGATGGATGAATTTGTGGATGCGCATGAGCCAGGAAGCGAAAGCACTGCGGCCGCCTTAATTGAGCAATCGAGAATTTTGCTAACTCCGACCGAATCAGGCAATGAATTTCAGCGACGATACTTTGCATCGCTTCAGCAATCGCCGGAGGTGGTAGTGGCCCACTCAGAGTTTGCGAGACTGCTTGGCCCGGCAAGACTTTCAAAACAAGTTCACTAAGCCACAGATATATGCGGATTCACACCGACAGCTATTAGGCAGTTCCCACCAACCGCCGCCCCCGGCGCTTGGCTATTCGCAGATCTGCCTGATCCGTGTGGCTAATTCTTTTGAATGCCGGTCAGACTCGGTGAAGCGGAGGTTGCCCTGCTAATTTGAGGTTACGCCAGCTTTGACGCAATGCTGATCAAAAGCCTGCGTGAGTGCACTGGCAACTTGTGACGCATCTTTGCCCTCAATCTGGCGACGCTCCAACATGTAAACAAGCTTGCCATCCTTTAGTAGCGCGATTGAGGGTGAAGAGGGCTCGTAACCTGTGAAATAACTTCGGGCTTTCTCAGTAGCCTCGATATCAGCTCCTGCGAACACAGTCGCAACTTTGTCTGGTCGTACACTGTGTTGAAGCGCTCGAGCAATTCCCGGGCGCGCTTTTCCTGCCGCACAGCCGCAAATCGAATTTACAACCACCATAACCGTTCCCTTAGTGTTGTTTAAAGTCTCATCTACCTCGGCAGGGGTCCTTAACTCTTCAATACCTATACGAGTCAACTCCTCGCGCATTGGACGAATCATTAGTTCCGAATAAGGCATGGCGTCTCTCCTAAGCTATTAATATAGTATTCGATTGTAACACGGGGTCGGTCGCGCGCGTCCCCGGCGTCGCTCCTCTGCCAAAGCTCCCCGATTTTCCTTTATTCAAAGGCCCTAACCGCAAAGGTCGCAAAGGTCCGCAAAGGAAAGCTTCCTTTGCGGCTCTTTGCGAATTCCTTCGCCTCCTTTGCGGTTCGGGTTCATTAACTTCTCGAAGTAAGTATGGTTATCCCACAACAATCAGCGCGCGAATAACGCGAAACTTCCTATCACTAATGCCGCGCACCATCATCAGGTGCTCTGGGCGGCGAAAAGGCCCGTATTGCTCGCGATGCGCGAGAATTCGCTCGGCAATTGTCTTACCTATCCCGGGAAGTTTTTCCAGCTCCTGCGCGGAGGCGCTATTAATGTTTATGCGTAAATTATTTTCGGTCTTTGGTCTCTCCTCAACGCTCGCTTTCGGTTCAGAAGGTGTCCGTCGAGGAAGCGTCGCGCATGCTGAACTGAGCAGCGCGAACGCAGCAAGAAGAGAAGTGATTCGCCGCGTTGCAGCTCCGGCTGATTGGGGATTCTGTGTCACGTATGCAAGTAAATGGTGGTGAAAGGTTTACAAGGCTGCCGCTGAAGTGTGCACTTCGCTGAAAGTCTAATAGTTTCAAAAGCTTCGTATGTTTTATTGAGCATTGTCCACAGTTTTTTCCACAGCTCAGGTGGAAATGTTTGGAAACATTTGCGAGCAGGGTAAGTGAAATTCAGATTAGAGAGCTGTAGCGACCGTCAACTATTCTTCAACGCCCGTTTCATCCCACTGCGCCACCATCTCATAAGCGCGGCCGAGCACCGGCCGCGGTCGTGAGCCGTCAGCCTGGCCGATTAGTCCTTCGCGCTCCATGATATCGAGAATTGCTGCCGCGCGGCCATAACCAATGCGCAGTCGACGTTGCAGTACGGACGTTGAAGCCCGCTTCATCTCTACGCAAATTCGCAATGCCTCTTCGAAAAGTTCGTCGTGCTCGCCATCACTTGTATCCAATCCCAGGGCTTCTTCTTCCGATTGTGTAATTGTTTCGTTGTACTCAGGCTTACCCTGAGCTTTAGCGTGATTGACGATTCGGTTAATTTCAGATTCGTCGATGTAGGCGCCGTGAACGCGGATGAGACGCGAGGTCCCGGGTGGGAGAAACAACATGTCGCCCCGTCCGAGCAGATGTTCAGCACCATTGGTATCGATAATCGTGCGCGAGTCCACTTTGGACGAAACCCGGAACGAGATGCGTGAAGGGAAGTTGGCCTTAATCAAGCCCGTAATCACATCGACTGAAGGACGCTGCGTTGCCAGCACCAGGTGGATGCCAACTGCGCGAGCCATCTGTGCGAGTCTTGTTATCGACTCCTCCACTTCGCGACCCGAGGTCATCATCAAATCCGCAAGCTCGTCGATGATAATCACGATGTAGGGAAGTGGTTTATGCGGCTCGCCTTTCTCGTCGTAGTCCTTGACAAGATTGCGACGCATAATTTCGGTGTTGTAACCGTCGATGTTGCGTACACCCCAGCCGGCGAGATCGCGATACCGTCGTTCCATCTCAGCGACGGCCCATTTCAAAGAACGAGAGGCCAGTTTCGGATCAGTGATGATTGGAGCGGCGAGATGCGGAATATCCTCATAAAGTCCCAACTCCAGCCGTTTTGGGTCAATCAGAATAAACTTAACTTCGTCAGGGCGCGCGCGGTAAAGAATCGAAACAATAAGAGCATTAACGCCAACTGATTTACCCGAACCTGTCGTGCCGGCTATCAGAAGGTGGGGCATCTTTGCCAGATCGGCGATGTAATTAAGCCCGTCTATGGTCTTGCCTAATGCAATGGTGAGTTTGGAAGATGACTCCCGATAGGCGCGCGACTCAATGACCTCTCGCAAGAAAATTGTTTCGCGGCGGGGATTTGGAACCTCGATGCCGACGTGAGGTTTGCCCGGCATGCGATCAATGCGAATAGACTCAGCCTTCAGCGCCAGACATAGATCATCCACCAGAGAAACTACCCTCGAATATTTTACTCCCGGGTCGGGTTTGAACTCGTAAGTAGTTACCACGGGACCCGGACAAATATGTTTGATTTGACCTGTGACATTAAACTCTTTGCATTTTTCGGCTAAGCGCGTTGCGAGGCTCAGCAGTTCCGTATCAGCCTGTTCACTGTGAGGCGGCGCTTCATTCAAAAACTCAAGCGGCGGCATTGTATAGTCGTTATAAGACACGCGGCGTGCGCGGTCGGCGTCGAATGGAAGTTTGCCGGTTGCGGGCGCCTCTCCCTTAGCTCGCAATACCGAAGCCCCTTTCACCATCTCCTCAGCTTGCAGCTCGTCGTCGGCCACAGCAGTTCCCGCGCGAGAGCCAGGGAAGATCGAGCGACGACCTGACCTACTTTCGACTAAGGTCGCTCCCTGTACTCCAACACCGGCCGCCGCGGCGCGCGCCGTTTCAGTGGAGCCTTCCATCGCTATGGATTGTTGGGTCATGCGACTTTCGCCACGGGTGATGGCCTCAGCATAAACGCCCGCTGTGCCGCCCTTCTTCATGAACTCGGCAATTCGTTGTTCGGGACTCAAGTCGGGCGAACCTTTCAAGGTGGTCAATGCGGCCATGTGCTCCGCCTTGAGGAGTTCGCGCTTTTCCTTGCGTAACCGCGACTGATCGCGGCGTGTTTCGCGCCAGGCTTTGAACTTGTCAGGCAGGTAGCTCACAAATGTCAGGCGTTCCGCAATCAGACTAACGACCATGTTGAAGAGGTCTACGAAAGAGAAGTTTGTTGCTAACAGTAGTCCAGTGGCAGCTATGGCGATCAAGAGAATTGTAGCGCCCACCCTGTTTAGTCCGCTCGTAAGAGCTCGGGAAAGTAAAGTGCCGACCGCCCCACCCGGCTGCACGCTGGAATCAAAAATTGGATGAATGTTGGAGATGGAGAGCAGGGCCGACGCGGCCAGAATAAGAAGGACAAGGCCTAGCAGCCGGTAGAAGGGTGCGCGAAAGCTGCGGGTCTTGAACCGTCGCCACGATGCCGCCAACAATAGACACGGAAGCAGGTAAGCGGCTAGCCCAACCGACTGAAACAGTAGCGCCGCCACGTTTGCGCCGATGGCCCCAGCCCAGTTACGTGTTTCCGCTTGGCCGGCCGAATTCCAGGAAGGATCGCTTGGATAAAAAGCCGCGGATACGAGACACAGCATGAGCAGCAAGCCAACGGCAAAAAGCAAAATCGCGATAATCTCATTCCGGCGAGTGTTTCCCGGAGTGAGTATTCTCGGCTTCTCCCGAAACTCAGTAGTTGCCATTTCGACTATAAGGCGAGACCAATGTTTAGAGTGCCGCTTTTAGATTGCTGCTGGATCGCGTCGCAAACCCGAACTCTAAAGTCATGATTATGCCGCTTTCTTCGACAAGAGATAAGCCTTAATAAAATCATCTATGTCGCCTGCAAGGACCGCATCGACATTGCCTCGTTCCAGCTTTGTGCGCGTATCTTTAACCATGCGATAAGGCGCGAGTACGTAACTCCTAATCTGAGATCCAAATGAAATGTCAGCTTTGTTAGCTTCCAACTCAGCAGTCTCGGCTTTTCGCTTATCCAGTTCGAGTTCATAGAGACGCGAGCGCAAAACTTGCATGGCCACGGCGCGGTTTTGATGTTGCGAGCGCTGATTCTGGCATTGCACGACGATCCCGGTAGGAATGTGCGTTATGCGGACAGCTGAGTCTGTCGTGTTGATGTGTTGCCCGCCGGCGCCCGTTGCGCGATAAGTGTCCACGCGCAGATCCTTTTCGTTTATTTCAACTTCTATGTTTTCGTCTACTTCCGGATACACAAACAGCGAAGCAAAGGAAGTGTGCCGTCGCGCTGCCTGATCAAAAGGAGAAATGCGAACCAGCCTATGTACACCCGCTTCGGCCGCTAGCAACCCGTAGGCGTATTCTCCTTCCACTCTGAAGGTCACTCCTTTGATCCCAGCTTCTTCGCCGGGCTGATAATCGATAATCTCCGGTTTGAATTCCCTTTGTTCTGCCCATTTCAGATACATACGGAGGAGCATTTCCGCCCAATCCTGCGACTCTGTCCCTCCCGCTCCGGGATGAATTGTGCAGATAGCGTTTAGTTGATCGTTGTCGCCTCCGAGAAGCATTTCCGTCTCTGCTGTGCTGATTTCATGGTCGAGACGTTCGACAAGCGATCGAAGTTCGCTCAAAGACTCTTCATCCTCTTCGGCAAATTCGAATAGCACGCCGGCGTCTGCGATCTGAGATTCAAAATGCTCCTGGCGTTGAATCTTTTTCTCCAATACCGTACGCCTTTGCAAAAGTTTCTGCGCCGCATCCTGATCGTTCCAAAAATCCTGCGACGAAGCTTGATTTTCAATACGCCTTACGTCTTCCCTGCCTGAGCCGACATCAAAGAAACCTCCCGAGCTGTTCGACCCGTGTACGTAGTGCTTCGTAAGATGTTTTTAATTCCTGAATTGATAACGCCTCGATCATTGAACCTCCAAAAAGTAACTAAATCACGGATGATAAAGCCTAATTAAGACCTTCGCTGCCCCTTGAACGAAAACATGAAGAGCAGCAGGCTGAGCATAGCGCAACCGGCGGCAAATAGATCACCGTGGGCGGTATAGAAGGTTTTTGCATTCTTAGTACGAGCGATGTTCCACGTTCTAACGGCCGACTGAAACCCCACCGTTGCGTCCTGCACCTCGCCAGCCGGCGTGATAAAAGCTGTGATACCGGTGTTTGTAACACTCAGGAGGGGACGACCGTTTTCCACAGCACGAAAAACGGCATTCGCAAGGTGTTGTCGCATCACCGCAGTTGGTCCCAAATATCCATCGTTCGAGATGTTGATTAGCACGTCGGCGCCTTCACTGGTGAATCGACGAGCAACCGCTGGATATGCCGACTCAATGCAGATGAAAACCCCTGCCCGCACGGTTCCCACAGGCATAAGTTGGTAGCTAGAGCCGGGAGTAAAATCCCCGACTATAGCTCTTATCAAACCCGCTCCCGGCAACCATCGCGGCAACGGAACATACTCGCCAAAAGGCAGTAGGCGAATCTTATCATATTGAGCGACTAGGCTACCGCCTTGATTTATAAGCAGCGCCGAGTTGTAAATCCCGTCGTTCGGCGCCAGCTCCTGAGAATTTAAGAGGATTGACGTGTTGTTCGTCTTTGCAAAACTTGACAGCCGTTCTCGAAGCCGGCTATCGCCTCCATACGCAAAGTTCATCGGCGATTCAGGCCAGATGACCAAACGAGGGATAGCTCGGCGGCTTGTTGGTGAGTCATCTTTGGCCCAATCGCTATCGGCTGACATTACTGGAGCATTATCTACTTTACCCTTCCGCTCCCAGTCTTGAAGCGCAGTAGAACTCAATGAGGTGTGCAGGGTGATGAGGCCTTCTGTGACGGTAGGATCAGTAACAAGCTCCATGGGCACGTTGGGCTGGACGGCGACGACGACTACATCGGGCTTTGAGAGCACAATGGATGAGAGATCAGTCTTCGAGGACAGCGCCTCAAGAAAGGTCGCGCTGGCAATTGCCAAGAGGATGATCGCCGAAGTGATCTCCGCTCGTCTATTTCTTCGTACGAAAAGATAAGCAAGACTCGAATTGACTAAGGCGATCCAGAATCCCACCGCATACACACCGCCCCAACGTGCTGATTGAATTAACAGTGGATGATATGCCTGCGAATAACCGACAGCGTTCCAAAGCTGGCCCGTAATCTCCAGTCGCCCCCATTCCAGCGCCGACCAAAAAGGGGGAGCGACGAACAGGGCCGTCGTCCCCCATCTTCTAATTGCCTGTGAAAGGACTGTCGTGAAAATTCCCGGAAAGATTCCGAGCACCAGGGCTCCAGGTACCAGGAGCACAAAAGCGAGCACTGGCGGGATTCCACCAAAGTGGATCATTGAATACGTGAGCCAATGACAGGTGCCGTAGAAGAAAACTGAACCGAACAGCCAGCCTAAAAGAAATGCCCTCGACGGCCGGGGGTTTCGGGCGAGGACTACAAATAATGGAACCAGAGCGACCCAGGCGAGGGGCCAAATAT
>JALYXE010000003.1 GCA_030947265.1 Acidobacteriota bacterium | reverse complement strand
CGCCATCGCAGAGTCAGTCAGAAGGCTGAAAGAGGATTCATTGAATTCCCGCAGCAAAGTGCCGCTGAGTGCCGCATCGGTGATTGCGCGGGCCGCTGCATCGCGGAGATAACCTTCACAGCCAACCAGCAGGTAGAGGGATTGAACGCGGCCCGCGATCAGAGAGCGATCGAGGTCAGCGCGCGAAAGGTTACTCATTTCTGGATCTGAATCGCGTTGGTCAAAGTAGAAACAATACTTTCGGCGAAGTTGCGGGCCATGCGCTGCACGGCGGGATCTTCCTCATTGAAGAAGTTGCGCGGGTCATTGGCGAATTCATACTCGCCTCGAAATACGAAGTTCTGATTGTCGTACAGCACCCGGTTCTCGGTTTGATCACGCACTGTGACGGCTGCTTCAATCGTTACCTCAAAAATCCTGGCCCTACCCTTATCGTCTAATAGCACGCCTGAATAGGTGAAGCTCTTAATAACGCCTTCGATGACCGCATCGGCTCCGTCGCGTTCGCCCTGAACGCGTAAACCTCGGCCGCGATGAATAAGTTCGTTAACTACTGCCTCAGTGAAACGCGATTCGATTTTGTAACGGAGTGCATTGTTCTGGAATGCGGGCACTGCAACCCTCTTGATGCGCGAAGGAAGTTGGTTTTTCGTCACCGGCTTGTAGCATTCAGCAAAACCGGAAACGAACAACAGCATTCCCACAAAAGCTGATAACCGCAGAACTTTTAGCATTCGAAGGCTCTCAAATACCGGAAGGGAATATTGACCTGAAAAATCGCTTTGGATTCTCTCGCACAGTCAACGCATAAGCAAGTAAGGGAAGTCGGACTCCGTTGAGGCGCGTTAGCGTGAGGAAGATTGGCTGTCGGTCAACTGAAGATTGGCTATCGGTCAACTAAGAATAGCTCAGGGTCGGGAAGGGGGCCTGCCCGCGCTCTTCATGCCCCTTTGCGGATCGCTTTTATCCCATCCGCAACACGCACAGTTTCTACAGCGGCTTTGACATCATGAACGCGGACAATATGCGCTCCGTGGAGAATGGCGGCGGTGATCGTGACCATAGAGGCATGAAGTCTATTATCTGGAGGCGCGTCAATGCCATCAGCGTTCTTTAGCATTTTTCCCAGAAAAGATTTTCTCGAGGTTCCGATTAGAAGAGGGAAGTCGGGGAAGGCGGCTATGATCTGATCAAGCTTTGCAATCAACTCAACATTCTGCTCCTGGCTCTTCCCGAAGCCGATTCCCGGATCGATCACAAGTGACTCGCGTTTCACGCTGCGTCCCTCAGCAATCGAAATGCTGCTTAGAAGGCTACTGACTACTTCTTCGATTATGTCGGCGACCGGCGGAAGACCATGCATCGCACCTGGCACTCCGCGCGAATGCATGAGAACCAGGCCGGCGCCTGATTTCGCCACCTCGTCAGCAATGCGGGAATCAAAGCGCAAGGCGGAGATGTCGTTGACAATCGCTGCGCCGGCGTCGATTGCTGAGCGCGCGACGAGAGCTTTCGTAGTGTCGATGGAGATAGGAACTGCGGTTCTTTTCGCCAGTTCCGTAATGATGGGCAGAACCCGCTTTAGCTCTTGTTCTGGCGATATTGTGGCGGCGCCGGGACGCGTTGACTCACCGCCGACGTCGATGATGTCGGCGCCTTCCGCGATCATCTTTTCGGCGTGGGCAAGCGCGCTGTCGAGTGAAAAAAACTCTCCACCATCGCTAAAGCTGTCGGGTGTGACGTTGAGCACACCCATTACTAATGTCCGTCCACCGATCGGCAGTGTGCGGCCCCTTGCTATGTGCCATTCGCGATTCATGTGGCGATGATAAGGGAAGAGGACAGACATTTTCCATTTCTCATTTCTCAGTCGACATATTGCCAAGCCGGCTGGCGGCGGCAAGCCCACCTTCCTAACCGCGAGACGATCCCAGTTGAGTTCTAGTCTTAGCTTGACAGGCCTTCCAGGTGAAATCGATCACGCAAGTCGCAAAGGCTCTCAGGTTAGGAAGAAACTATGAAAGCCGGGTCTCCCCGGAGTGGTCTAAAATGTTGGTGAAAAGCC
>JALYXE010000611.1 GCA_030947265.1 Acidobacteriota bacterium | reverse complement strand
GGGTGGGGCACAGCCGGCGGCCCGCTGCAGTGCCAGGCCGCTTTCTGACTTCAGGCCTCTAACTTAAAACATCTTATGACCTGCCAGATTGCCAGCGAATGGGATGAATTCACCAGAGGACGCACCTGGTTTTGGAATCTACGAATCATTATCGCTTTTTACCAATACCTACGTATACAGGATCGCTCCACCTTTCTTGCGATCCAATACGAGCAGGTGGGCAGTGGGGTTGCGAGTCCCTTCCTGCCCACCACCAACCTCTCGTAAATCGTAAATAGTAATCGTTAGTAAGTTAAAGTGAAACAAATCGAATTGACAAACTGAACCAGTACCAATTGACAGGTTGCATCGGAACCGTCAACACTGCCCATTACAATTTGCTGGTCTTGCTGACAGCTGACGTCTGATTCAGTGGCCGGGAGGGCGCGGAGCCTGCATTGCCTTGAGCAGCTGATTAATGGCTTCGATCTCCGCGTCGTCAGGTTCGAGTTGCTTATACTTTTCCAACGCGCCGAGGGCGGCATTGGGGTCCTTCAGCTTGTGGTACACCAGCGCAAGGTTGAAGTAAACAAGAGAAAAGCCTGACTCAATTTGCGCGGCGGCTTCGTAATGAAGACGTGCCAGAGAAAGTTCGCCGGCGTCGTAGTAAAGATTACCCAGGTTGTAATGAGCTTCGACGTGTCGCGGTTCGTGCTTCAGCGAAAGAGTAAAATTGTCCAACGCCTTTCCAACGTCGCCCTGATCCAGTTTGATGATCCCGAGATTGCAATAAGCCTCAGCCACATTATCGCCATCATTTATCGCTTCAAGATATGTCTCAGCCGCCCTGGGATCGCCTTGCTCATGGAGGAGTAGCGCTTCCTCGAAGGGAGTTAGCAGTCGCGAAAGCTTTCCGCCTTCGGGCACCCGAAAAAGGTTTAATTGTCCCTGGAGTTCAGCCTCGATTTGACGAATGCTCTGACCTTGCGTGCGCAGCTCGCGAACACGCCTAAACTGAGTCAGTGCCTGGAAGTTGTAGTTGTAATCGCCCGCTTCAGACGCTGGCGTGCCGTAGATAATTCCTTGTTCGGTCCAACGGCGGATAGTGCGCTCGCTCAATCCGAAGAGCTGTTTGATTTCGCGAATGGAGTAGCTTGCCTTGACGCGTTGGTAGTCGGCTTTTGCCGGAACACGTGAGGGGAAGGAGAGAACCTTATTACTGGTTTCTTTCATCTGTAACGCGTAAAGCAAACTATTAGTTTTGCGATCTTTTATCGCAACTGTAACGCAAACTGTTAGTTTGCGATCTTCCATCGCGGCTAAGACGCAAACTAACAGTTTGCATTACCGAATCTTCCATCGCGACTAAGGCGCAAACTAACAGTTTGCGTTACATCAAGAGGCTTTTCGCCTCTTGATGGTCTTTGGCTTAGCGTCGGTTTTAACCAGCGTAAGCGCTTTCTTTTTCGTCGCTGTAGTCGTAGCTTTAACCATCGGTTTGCGGCTTGATGCCTGCAAACTCTTTTTCAACGCGCTCATGATATCAAGTCTGGGGAGTTCTTCAACCTCGAATTCAACAACTTTCTTGCCTTTAATCTTGGACTCGATGAGTTTCTTGAGCGCCTCGTGATAATGGTCCACCGCATCTAACTCGGACATCGAGGTAACCATCTGCTCCACCAGGGTGGTCGCGAGCTTCAGCTCATTCTTATCCAGCTTTTTTGCGCCCTCAAGCTCGGGCACATCCTTAATACTTCTGATCTCATTTGGATAGTGAAGCTTCTGCATCACTAAGCCATCTTCGTGAGGGAAGAGAGCTACCAGATCTTCTCGATCTCTGAGCACAACTTTACCGATACCAATCTTGCCGGTTTGCCTCATCACTTCACGCAGCAAAGCATATGGCTTTTCCGCTACTGGACCATCCGGCCCTGCATAATAAGGCGAGTCGTAGAAGGTCGAAGGAATTTCCGAGCTGTCGACAAAACCGATAATGTCGACGGCCTTGGTAGTTTTTATCTTGACCTTTGCAATATCTTCGGGCTCGATAATCGCATAGCGATCCGGCTCATATTGATAGCCCTTAGTTATCTGATCGTTGGTGACGACCTGGCTGCATTTCTTGCAGCGTTTGTCGTAGCCGATAGGGCCATAGTCATCGCGGTGTAGTTGATTAAACTGAATCTTTTCAGTTGTCTCTATGGCGTTATAGATTCGTACGGGAATAGCAACTAGCAAAAACCTTATGTGGCCTTTCCAGATGGATCTCATTTTGATTGTCTCCTGGGAGGGCGCTGAATCTTGCCTGCCCTTTATCGGCATCGGGAGCGTGATAAATCCACGCCGTTTAGACAGCGTCACCGGCTTTGAGCCGGTGGGGCGCGTATTATGCCGCCCATGGACATGGTAAGTAAAGCCTTATTTTATGGTATGTTGCGTTAGGAGCCGGGGCATGCGCGAGAAGGTTTGCGGCCCCGCTGTTTCCTGGCAGACAGTCGCTTTCGTTAAAAATGCAGTCACTCTTGCATTGTGGTAAGGCCGTCACGATTATTCATTGAGGACGCCAGACGACAATCTCGGTGGCCAAAGGCCTGCCGGGCGCATACCAAGGCTCATCCGATACCAGGCGGTAGTCTCCCAGGTAATACACTGATGCCGATGGCCCAAAGCTAGAGTGGACGTTAACTACTCTCGCCAGGAATCTGGCTGCCAACGTGATGAGGTTCGTTCTGATTGCGCGTCGCGGAAACTGAACATATCCGGCGCCGTCGCTGAGTAGTTCTTCTTCGTGGCACTGAGTCTCAAGAGTGTAATGACACCACGACTCTCTGACCCGATTGCCTCTCATTCGTTGGCCGGTTTGGTCCACCACCCGCAGCTTCCATTCGGGAACAACAGTCGTCTCAAACGGCCAGCGCAACGCGGTGAGGAGTAACACCGTGAAGATCGCGAGAACTACCACTTCCTCGAAGAAGATACTGTCATTACACGTGCCCGAACAATCCTTCTCTGCGAAATCCACTCGCTCCGTTCAGCATTGAAAATGGACCACTACAAAGGCGGCTGAAGTGGACATCCTTAAGATTTATCATACTGTATGCATTAGCGCAGTGCGCATAGCCTGGGCCGACTGCCAGCGTTCGGCCGGGTCCTTGACTAGGGCGCGATCGATGATTTCGCAAACAGTTGTGGGAAGCTGAGGTGCGCGCTGGCGCAGCGGAATGGTCGGCTGCTCGAATATCGCTTTGATGGTTTCAGGCATGCTCGCGGTTCGCGAGACATTCAGCGCTAGTTCACCGCTGTATAAGCTGTAAGCGGTCATGCCGAGGGCGTAGATGTCTGACTGCGGCTTCACGTCGCGGAAGTTTTTGAGTTGTTCGGGTGGCATGTAGGACAGGGTCCCAGCCATCTCCCCGGCTACGGTGACCCCGCTCATTCCCGATTGGGTGAAGCTCTTGGCAAGTCCAAAATCTGTTAACTTCGCGCACAGGTTGGCTGCCGTTCCTTTGACCAGGATATTTTGATCCTTGATGTCGCGGTGAATGTAGCCCTGCGCGTGTGCATACGAAAGAGCTTCGAGTGCTTGTAAAATGATCGCCAGCGTGTCCTGTTGAGGCAGCCAACCGCCGTGGGCATCCGCAAGTTTCGCAGCGTCTGCGCCTTCGACAAATTCCGTCACCAAATAAACGACGCCGTTGTGTACCCCGCGATCGATAAACTCAACGATGTTGGGATGCTTCAGTGCAGCTGCGACGTCCAGCTCTCGCATAAAGCGCCGCATGGCTTTATCCGTCACAGCAAATTCCGGCAGCAGAGTCTTGATTGCCAC
>JALYXE010000582.1 GCA_030947265.1 Acidobacteriota bacterium | reverse complement strand
AATTGAGGGAGGCACTATCAGCCCTCCGTTTTTCTTAACTATTATGCGCGGCGGCACATACTTACTAAATGGATCGCGACCAGATCGCTCGGGACGGCTCGGAACTGCTTTGGTCTTATCTTGAGCATTAGCAGTCATTGCCGCGCCGCTGAACAACACGCCGGAGGCGGTCAGGAGAATGGCAAATCCGCACTGCAGAGTTTTCGTAAGATGCTTCATGGTGATTACTTTCCTGAAGAACGTTGTCTGGACTCTAACTTACTTCACGGGCTGGGCTGTA
The DNA here is from genome assembly GCA_030947265.1 of Acidobacteriota bacterium. Classification (GTDB taxonomy): domain Bacteria; phylum Acidobacteriota; class Blastocatellia; order Pyrinomonadales; family Pyrinomonadaceae; genus PSRF01. The sequence goes on along the minus strand of JALYXE010000582.1, from coordinate 2,524 downwards.
TTGGAAACTTGACCCGAGCCTGCAGCCTGCGTACCAGCCGATTTCTGTAGTTTTTCGGCCGACACATAATAGGCAGTTAGATCAAAAGTGGCGTCCACAGTCGTTGACGTCGACTGCTTTTCCCTTTGGTTGAGCTGAAAATTCGTAATAGAGACAATTCGCTGATAGTGAGCGAGTTGTTCAAAGAAATTGCGCAGTGAGGCAAACGAACTAGTCACAGTAACTTCTATTCTCTTGCCGCTGTAGTTCTCTTGCTGCACGTCATCTTTAGGAATGAACTTCCGTAACACCAGTCCGTTTGTGCGGGCTCGATCCTGAACTCCCTGTAATACCATCGTCAACTCACGCTGTTCTGGTAGCAAAGCCTTCAGCTCTTCATACTCTTCTACCCTGGCGTTGTAGACCGCACGGAATTCATTTAGTCGTTGAGAGGCGATTTGGGCCTGCGCGTTTCGGGCGAGAAGTTGAGCGACCTCTTTGTTGATTTCTCTTGTTTCGTTTCGAGTGGGCCGCGTGATGAAATACCAGAAGCCGGCATACATAACCGCCGCCAACGATACGAACATCACCAATCGCAGGTACCAAGGCGTTGTTTGAAGATTAATTCTCATCTGTTTTAGTTCCTTCCCCCATCTGTCGGCGGGTCTGGGTGGGTGTGGCTCGTGGGCTACTTCTTCAACGCCACTTGGTTTGAGGGTGAGTTTCCAGCTGATTGAGCGTTAGGCTTTACGCTGTAGTTACACTTCACAACGAAGCCCACAACCTCCGCTTGCGCGGCGGCCCCCTCAGCGGGCGAACCACCCTTATCGTCAGCCTGGCCCTGGACTACCTGGCGCTGGGTCTCAATATTTAAGTTTGTAAACAATCCAGACGAGAACTCCAAGCTCTGCCCAAATCGCGTAACAGAAGACTCGTTGGGCGAGAGACCCGTGATGGTTAGCTCGCCATTCTGTTGAGCCAAACTCTTGAGATATAACCCCGGTACGCTGTCAAATCGGGCTTTAATCTCGCGCAGCACTGCGCTGGGGCCCTGCTGAGATTCACGCAACTTCTTAATCGCATCGATTCGGCCCTGGATGTCTTGCGCCTTTTTCTCCAGTTCAGCCTGCTCCCTATTCACGGCCAGCATTTGCTGGTTAATGCGTCGCTGATTCTCCAGCTCATGCTGAGCAGCTTCATGGTTCGATTTCGAACTCACATAATCGTAGCCAACGCCGAGTACGAGCAGACCAAAGACCGTCAGAGCAAGTAAGAGTGTCTGCACCTGCGGGTTTGCCACTCTGGCCTCAACCATTGCAGCCCCGGTGGGCCGATCCGTAATTGATTCAAGCAAATTGATCTTGATCATGCCGCTTCCACTCCTCTCAAGGCGAGACCGACGGCAATTGCCATATCAGGAACGATCTCTTTCATGTAATCCGGATCAAACTTTCTACCGTCAACCTGTATCTGGCGAAAAGGGTCAAATAACTGAACAGGTATTTCGAATCGCTTCGAGAGGTACTGAGGGAGCCCGGGGAGCTTTGAACCGCCCCCGGCGACCAGAATCTTCTGGATGGCTTCCTCGCTCTCTTCTGCAGTCGCTCGGTAGAAATCCATGGTTTTCCGAATCTCTAATGCGAGAATGTCGGACACCGTTTCAATAATTGGTTGGATAGGACGCGGCTCAATGCCCTCCGGTAGTGGATAGCCACGCTTGACCGCCTCAGCTTGTTCAAATGTCAAACCCAGTTCTTTCTGCAGCAAACTCGTGTATTGGCTGCCGCCGACGGATGCATCGCGTGCAAACACTGAACGCGTACCATTAAGGATGTTGATGTTCATCGTCGAGGCGCCGATATTCAACAACGCTACTACTTCGCCGGCCTTCGGCTGATAATTAAGCTCATAGCAATTCTGGAGAGCGAAAGCATCGATGTCGATCACAACGGGTTGCTTGCCGGCCAACTGAATTGCCTGTCTCACGTTTGCAATCTTGTCGCTCTTGCACGCCGCCATCAAGACATTTAGCGCGTCCGACGAGCTACTGGTAACCTGATAATCGAGATTTACATCAGAGATATCAAAGGGAATATGTTCTTCAGCGTGCCAGCTAAATGACTCCTGTAATTCGTCCTCGCTCATTTGTGGCAGCACTATGTTTTTGACGATTACTGAGTGGCCACTCACGCCAGCGGCTACTCGAGACGTTTTGATCTGATGCTCCGTGAAGATGCTCGTGATGACGTTTGATACGTTATTAAGTTCCATGATCTGGCCGTCAACTATCGTGTCAGCCTGAAGGTTTTCGAATCCCAGGTTTACGAGCTGAAGACTATTGCCTTTTCTTTGAAGCTCAACCGCCTTAACTGAACTCGAACCAATATCGAGGCCAACCAGATTCTTCTTGCCCATATTTTTTTTGAACATGATCTATTTATTCCTCGCGATAAAGAGTGAACGAATTCGGTGCTGTTGACGGAGGCGAGCCCGAGCTTTCATTGCCCTTGATAACCTGCTTCTTGCAGGCTTGGCAGCGCTAGAT
>JALYXE010000580.1 GCA_030947265.1 Acidobacteriota bacterium | reverse complement strand
CTGTAAGACCGCCGTGACCAATGCTGAATTCAGGCATTTCGTAGAAGACGCAGGCTATAGAAGAAGCGAGTTTTGGACGGCGACAGGTTGGCAGTGGCGGAGAAGCGCGGGTGCCGAACATCCGGTTTACTGGCGCTACGAGGGGAACGGTCGCTGGTTGCGGCGCAACTTCGATGAATGGGTCGCGCTTGAAGAGCGTCTACCGATCATCCACGTCAACTGGTACGAGGCCCATGCTTACTGCCGCTGGTCTGGTCGACGTCTGCCGACGGAAGCGGAATGGGAACTATCAGCGAGTTCAGAGCCAACGGGCGGAAGTCGAAGCACTACAACGCACAAGCGGCGATATCCCTGGGGCAACGATTCGTCTACCGCGGAGCGTGCAAATCTTGATTGGAGCGCAATGGGATGTATCCCTGTCGATTCGCTGCCTGCTGGTGACAGCGCGTTCGGATGCCGGCAGATGATAGGCAACGTCTGGGAATGGACGGCGTCCGACTTCACGCCTTATCCGGGCTTCGCCCCTGGCCCCTACAAAGAGTATTCGGAGCCCTGGTTTGGAGATCACAAAGTGCTTCGCGGCGGTTGCTGGGTAACTCGTTCATACCTCATTCATAACGCCTATAGAAATTTCTACCCGCCCGATCGGCGCGATGTATTGGCGGGGTTCCGCACGTGTGCGCTGTAGACTGGGGAAGAATGCGGATTGGCATAGTCACTCCGGCTCCTCCGGACTCACGCTACGGAAACCGCATTACTGCTGTCCGCTGGGCCAGGATTCTCAGACGACTTGGCAACCGTGTCTCGATTTCACAAACATATGACGGTAAGCAGTATGATCTGTTAGTGGCTTTGCACGCTCGGCGGAGCCATCCGTCAATCATCAACTTTCAGCGCCAGAACGCGGATGCTCCTGTCATCGTCGCTCTTACCGGAACAGATCTCTATCGCGATATTCGGACCAATCATCTGGCGCGAAAGTCGCTCGATATTGCGATCAGGATTGTGGTGCTGCAACCGAAAGCCATTGAAGAACTGCAGCCAGGCTGGCGAGACAAGAGCCGTTTAATCTACCAGTCAGTTGAAGACAGGAAGTCACTGACGGGCACGAGCGGCGGGGCAGCGAAGACAAGGGCACGGAAGTCTGAACTTAGCGAACCATCCAGCGGCAGCTTTAATGTATGCGTAATCGGTCACCTGCGGGCTGTGAAGGATCCTTTTCGCACCGCCTTGGCGGCGCGGTTGCTTCCTGACTCGTCCAGAATCCGTGTCTTGCAAGTCGGCGGCGCGATGACTGCGGCAATGGCCGCCAGAGCGCGCAAGGAAATGGGTGCTAATAAGCGCTACCGATGGCTCGGCGAGCAGCCACGGTCACGCGTCAGCCGCATCCTTGAGAAGAGTCGTCTTTGCGTGCTTTCATCTCGCATGGAGGGAGGGGCCAACGTGTTGTCAGAGGCGATAGTAGCTTCCGTACCGCTTTTAGCCTCGCGTATTGATGGCAATGTTGGCATTCTGGGCGTAGATTATTCAGGCTATTTTGATTTCGGTGATACCAAACAGCTGGCACGACTGTTGAGACGCGCGGAAACTTCCCCGGAATATCTCACGGAGTTAAGGACACGATGTAAGAATCTGGCTCCTCTCTTTGAGCCAGCGCGTGAGGAGAAGGGCTGGGCAGATTTGATCTGCGAATTAGCCGGATAAGAGCCAGTTGACTATTCGATCGATGAGGACACGCAGTAGTCATGATTGCCGAACCAGTTGACAACAGAAAGACCGGCGCGTCGTTGACTACAATTCAGCGCGTCTTTTATTTCGCCCTCCCCACCCTGATCATCATCGGAGCGCTCATCGCTTACAAGAGTTCAGCCGCGCTGGGGGTGATTGGCAAAGTGTCGGCGACCGACTTCTCACTGGTTTTTGGACGCCTTCTCACTGGATGCTTTCTTTGTGCTCGCTTCCTTCCTCTTCGTCGGCTTCGGCTTGAGGGACCCATATCGACCGGAGCCGTGAGCTCTAACCAACTTCAAAGCTTGCTACTGGAAAAGTTATGAACCGTGAAAAGAGTCGCAATGGCGTCGCTTATCCGTGTGATCCGCGCTAATCTGTGCCTCTTTCTTCGGTTCATGACTCTGATTGGTATACCAAACAAATCCCGCAAGTGGCTCGACTGGGTTATCGCGCTGTCGCTTTCCATTGCCGGCTCAGGCGTAGTGTTCTGGCAGAACTCGCGGCTCGCCGTACTCTGGGATCTCAGCTACATCCTGGAAAACTCGTATCGCATCTCTCTGGGCGACATTCCTTATCGTGATTTTCCTTTTCCCTACGCACCAATGACGTTCCTGACTCAGGCCGCGCTGATCAAACTTACCGGACGTGTCTTCTTTCATCATGTTATCTACTGTGCAGTAGTAGGTGGACTCAGCACGCTGCTGTCTTGGCGTATTTTGTTGAAGATATTGCGCGACGTGCGGGGTGGGCGTTTGCTGGCTCTGATTCTCACCGCGCCGCTCGCAATCTTAGGTATATACGCAATCTTCCCGCATCCCTTTTACGATCCCGACTGCACGTTTGCTCTTCTCAGCTGCCTACTTCTTCTGCTGCATTGGGACCGCAACCCAACGGCCCTCCTCGGCTTCATGACCGGGGCAGCCCTCGTCATCCCGGTGTTCGTCAAACAGAACACAGGGTTCGCCTTCCTCGCGAGCGCGGTAGTATCTCTGCTCTTGTTGTTGGCGATTGATGTGTGGAGACGCCGGAGGGTGAACAAATACATCTGGCTGTTTGGTGGTCTGATAGTCGGTTTCTGTTCGGCGCTCTCGTTGGTTCAGTGGACTGGAGGCCTGGGAAACTACATTCGCTGGACCGTCAGATTCGCCGCCGAGCGCCGCACGCCTGCGCTGGCAGATATGATTGGCATCTATCGAGATCCTCTGGTGAAGTGGTGGCTGGCATCTTTTCTGGTTGGCACACTAGTCTTATGGTTTGCTCGAAGAAGGCGATTGCTGGTTTGGCTGTCTGTGGTCGCAATGGCCACACCATTCCTATGGTCTGTAGTTTACCCGTTTTTGGACACTGACTCGTCGGAACGTGCCGAACGTCTCGTCGGTCTGTGGCCGTTGGTGTTGCTTGCCTCCATTGTGGCAATGCTGCTGACCATTCGCCGTCGCGAGGGAATTGAGATCGTCCTGCCTTTGATCGTGATTAGTGTGGTTCACGGTGCGTTTCTCTCTCAACAACTTTGGGGATCGACCTACGCACTCTGGCCGCTTTTCATGATCCTCGTTGCCACCGTTATTAGGGCCTTGATTGATATGGTCACGAAGCGCGCCACCGATCTGGAAAACGCTTCAATCGACGTCGTCCTCAGTCAACATCCGTCGCCTAAATATCAGGAAGGGCGGCTTGCCCGCGCAGAGTATTCGTGGCCCACGATCCTGGCTTTTCTCTTATCTCTCAGCCTGATCGTCTCCGGCTTTTTCTATCTTCGCTCCCACGAACGCCTCGACTACTCCAATCTCGATGACGGCGAGTTAACGCATTCAAAGCTCCCCGCGCTAAAAGGACTCTCGATGCGCGGTTCATGGATAACTGACTTCGAAGAGCTTGTAGAATACACCGAGAAACAAATTCCGCGGGACGACGGAATCTTGTGTCTACCTGGCGAGGATCTTTTTTATTTCACCACTGGCAGACGTCCGCGCTTCCCAGTCTTGATGTTCGATCATACCGTCAATCCCTACGGGCCAGAGGAAATCGTTGACCTGGAGCGCGCACGGAACATTCAATGGCTGATAGTGAAAAACGAGTTACAGTTGGAAGAGGAGCCAGTGGAGAAGAAAGACGAGCTGATGAAACTGTTGCTTCAGGATTTTGAATCCGTGGAGAGCCTCGATAACTACGAAATCTACAAACGCAGGTCGGCCGACTCGGAGGACGATACCGACTCGAAAGACAACGATGACGAATCCGAAAAGCCCTAGCACAGAAACAATAAATGCCACTGCTGATTGCTGCCAGAGCGCCGGCCACTGATGAAGAATCGAATTCAAATTAGTTATCGTGAGTTTTGTCACGTGGACTTCGGTATGGCGATTAGACTAGTGGCGAGGTCAAGTTTGGTTTGCCGGGCACACAGCGAAAAGGCGCAACAGTTTTTGGACTGTCGCGCCTAATCTAATGTGGTTACTGTCCTCACCCCAGCAACCACGTGATGGAAGGATTCACCAACCATCTAATTGGGCATACTATATCCCGCAATCGCTCCATTGGCAATACACAAAAACTCTTGTTTTGGGAAACTTCTGTCCCGTCCGGCCCTGACCGTTTCTCATTTTTCAGCGCAATTTGTCCGCTGAGCCCCCGGAGTTGGCGGCAAGAGCCCTTGCTAAATTCCGCGAGGCTACGGCCTTCCACACTTACGAACTGGAATAAGCAGTTGGTAACGCGAAAAAAGTTGACCATTTTGGATGCTAATACCAGCCAGGGCTCGCGCCAAGTCTTACGGGCCGGATAACGCTAAAAGTTCCAGCTCGTGCCCATCCGGGTAATCGAAATAGACTGAATGCGATCTGATAAGCCCGTTATCGGTAACATGTCAGCCTCGCCCACCGCAGGTGAGCGTTCTTTGCCGACAAGTTTACGCGGCTTCCTGAGGCGCAAATAACAATTCAGGACGAAACAGCGCCCTCATTTTCGTTCCGAAGCGGTAGGGCACCCGGCAGGTTCATGAACCGCCAGGCGCCTTTCCCGCAACCTTTCTCCGCTGAACGGCATCGGACAACTGCCGCTTGCCTCTCCCGCTTGCAAAAGCAATCGACTCTTGCTAAACCTCGTCAGTGAAATGTTCTCCTGGAGAATGACCATGAAAAATATTCTGCGCACTTTCTATTCCGGTACTTTGCTGCTGGCCCTTTTTGCTCCGGTCGTGGCCGACACCATTCACTTAAAGGACGGAAGCGTGATTCGTGGCCAGGTAATCAGTTTCAAGGATCAGCAGTTCACGGTCTTGATTGGCTCTGGTGCTCAAGGACGTCGTAGTCGAACTCTTATTTACATGGAAGATGTAGAGTCGATCGAGTTTGATTCAGCGACCACCGCCGCAGCGTCGGTATTGGCAAATGAAGACGCGCCGGCAAATACTACAGCGAACTCGAACACGGCGCCGGTCTATCAGCCTCCCCGATCAAACCCACCGCCTGACACGACCAGAGCTCCTTCGCGAACAAACACGAGTCAGCCGTCATCCGCGAGCTTGCCAACATTTTTCACAATCAAGGTCGCGGTTCGCGCGGACAATGCAAATAACGGCTGGACAAACAGTGGGCTTGTGGTTCGAAAAGGTCAGCGTTTGCGTATCAGCTCCACTGGCCGCGTCTCCCTTGGAGGTGGTCGTTTCTCGACTCCGGCCGGCATGCCGGGATTGGCTGACAACAATAAACTGATGCGTACAGAAGCGACGGGGGCATTGATAGCCGTTATTGGTGACGATAATGACGATTTCCTTCTAATCGGAACCAGACGGGATTTCGTGGCCCAGCGAGATGGGGTATTGTTTCTTGGAGTAAACGAGGGGAATCTCAATGACAACACTGGAACGTATGATGTTGTTGTCGAGGCTGAGGCGGGCGGTAACGTGCCCCGGTAGTTTTCTCTGGCAAACTTCGCTTTGTTTATGGGCATCAAAGTGAAATAGGCCAGGCGGTAAGTGAAAGCGCGCGGACTGGAAACATCTAATCCTTCCTCCCGTTTTTGCGTTCTCTAAGAACAGGTGACCAAATGAAACTCTCCAAGTTAGCGCGTACCCTTTTTGCCTTGGTAATCGTATCAAGTTTATGCGCAGGCCTAACCCTCCGCTTCGCGTTTGGACAGTCACGCCGCCAGCCGCCCACGACTAATCAGAAAAAGAATAAACGACCCGATGAAACGCCACCCCCTGGAGAAAAGCCACAGGAGCCGCTGCCTCCGGACTTGACCGGAAAGCCTCAGGAAGCTGAGAAGGTTACCATCTCGACTCAAATAGTGAACGTGGATACGGTGGTATATCACAAGAAAAGCGGCCAGATTATTACGGGCTTGAAAAAAGATAACTTCGCGATCTTCGCCGATGGTGTGCAGCAGAAGATTACCAACTTCTCAACTCCGGAAGCTCCCATCACGGTGGCCATGGTCATCGAATACAGTAAATGGTCGGAAATATTCGGACTCTATGGCAGCGGTGGTTACGATCCTGGCACCTACGAGGTAATTCGTCCGACAGCGATGTTTCTGTCGCGTTTTATTAAGCCGCCTGACGACTACGTTTCAGTGGTAGCCTTCGATATGCGGCCTACTCCGCTTACTGACTTCACAAATGATCCTTCTCGTATCAGTCAGGTAATCAATCTTTTGCTGCGAAATTCTCCCGCTTTTCGGGAGAGCAATCTTTTTGATGCGCTTAAGTTTACGCTTATCGGCGGGCGAGGTGATTCAGTCGTGCTTGATAATTCCAAGGAAGAGAAAGCTGATTATTCAGGTCTGGTTAGCGTGCAGGGCCGGCGCCGCGCGGTAATACTAATAGCCTCAGGCATCGATACATTCAGCAGGATCAACTACGGCAACGCCCGGAAAATTACGCAGAATGCCGGCATTCCCATCTATATCATTGGTACCGGCAACCTCTTCTATAAGAAGTATGAAAGCCAGCTTGGGGCTACGGACAGCATCTCGGGAGCGCCTGGAAGAATGACGTTTCTCCAGGCGCAGAACACCCTAAAAACATTTGCCACCGAAACCGGCGGCGCTTATTACCCGGTTACTTTCGAGGGCGAACTGCCAAATGTGCTGAACTCGATAAACTCTCTCCTGCGCAGTCAATACAGCCTCGCGTTTAATCCTGGAGACATCCGCGACGGTAAGCAACATAAGCTTAAAGTAAGCGTTGATATAAACGGCGACGGCGTTTACGACGACAAAGAATTAGTAATACAGGCTCGTCAGTTTTACAACGCGCCGAAGCCGGATGGCGCTAAATAGGAGGCAGGAGCAGGCGGCAGTTGGTAGTTATCAATCCCTGAGAGCTGTGGAAAAATGAAAAGGCAGCGAACGTTAACATTCGCTGCCTTCTTCTTATTCCTCAACACCCAGGTTGGCTACTATCAGAAACGGGCCGGATACGACCGCCTCGATGCTCAACACCCGCTGCTCAACACCCGGTTAGCGCACTCGACATCAGAACCGGAAGCGGTAGCGACCGGCCCAACGCTCAACCCGGTTACCGCACTCGACATCAGAACCGCATCTATGAAGCAGGCGCACAAGTCAAGGCAAAAGAAAACAAGCTTCGCCTGACGCGCCGCTGATAGTCGGCACGTTCGTTGGGAAACAGGTTTTTGATCTGAGTTAGCATTTTGGTTTCGTAGAACTA
>JALYXE010000571.1 GCA_030947265.1 Acidobacteriota bacterium | reverse complement strand
TCCTTACCTCACGCTGATCCCGATATTTGCCCGCGACATTTTCCATCTGGGCGCGAGCGGTCTCGCATGGATGATGGGTGTGGCGGGTGCGGGCGCATTCTTCGGCGCTCTGTTTCTCGCATATCTTGGCGACTTCAAACGGAAGGGCTGGTTGGTTCTCGGCGGTGCTTTTGGTTTTGGCGTGTTCCTCATTGCCTTCGCCCAATCGACCCGTCTTGCGTGGTCTCTGACGTTCCTGTTTGGAGTTGGATTTACGATTGTTACCTCAGTGGCAGTGACCAATACTTTGCTTCAGCAATTGGTAACTGATGAGATGCGCGGGCGGGTGATGAGCATGTTCATACTATCGTTTATTGGTGCAATGCCCCTCGGAAATCTGCTGGCAGGTGCCTTGTCGCGTAAATATGGTGCCCCGTTGGCGCTTGCTGGCGGCGGTGCCTGCATTATGGTTTACGTTACCGTAGTAGCAATTCGAAACCGAAGACTACGCCAGCTTCACTGACCTTCGCCGCCTCCCTGAACCTTTAGGAGAAGATAAGCTCGCCCTCTTTATCATGCTGGTACGCTCGTTAGTCCCGGCCGTTCCCCACGGTCAGGTTGTAAAGCGCCCTGTTTTACCCAATTACCGCAATGGCGCCGCAAGAAGGCGTGCTGGGCGCCGTTCTATCCTCAAGCCAGCCACGGCGTAGCCGCGCCGGGGCACGGCCCAAGCAAGGTGGGTAAAATTCTAAAGAGATGCCAGCGAGGAGATCATGAGAGCCTTAAAATTTCGAGTATTGCTTTTATCTATCCTGGTCTTGTTCTTGAACGCAGCCAGCGCAGCCGCGCAGGGTGTTATTGTGCCCGGTCCCTGTAACCGGTGCCCTGAGCGGCCTCGTCCCATCTCATTGCCGCGCGCCCTTCCCATAAAATCCATCAAAATAGATACAAAGATATCGTCGCAGGTGGCGACGACGCACGTCGAGCAAGTGTTTAGAAACGATACCGACGCTACGCTGGAAGGAACTTATTTCTTCCCGATTCCCGAGCAAGCTTCAATTACAGAATTTGCGATCTGGGATGGTGACCGTCGCCTGGTAGGCGAGGTGCGCTCGCGCGAAGAGGCGAGGCGTATCTACGATGAGATCGTGAGACGCCAACGTGATCCGGGACTCCTGGAATACGCGGGCAAGGATCTTTTTCAAGCAAGCATTTTTCCCATTCCGCCTCATTCGGACAAGAAGCTCGAACTTACTTATTCCCAGATTCTACGCGCTGAGTCGGGCACGGTCGCTTATCGTTACCCGCTGGGAACCGGCAGACAGGTGACGCAAATTGGTAGCGTATCAGGGCGTATTGAGCTCGAGAGCAAGGAGCCGCTGCGAAACATCTACTCGCCGACGCATGCGATTGAGGTGAAACGAAATAGTGAACGCCGCTCTGTCATCAGCTTTGAAAGTCCCGGCGGGAAAGAACCACAAGATTTTCAACTCTTTTACGCAGTTTCCGCCGAAGATTTCGGTGTGACGCTTCTTACTCATCGAGAACCCGGCAAAGACGGCTACTACCTGCTGATGATTTCACCCAAAGACGATTGGTCGGAACAGGAGTATGCCGCCAAAGACATCGTGTTTGTGCTGGACACTTCAGGCTCAATGGCCGAAGAAGGAAAAATGGAAAAGGCGCGTGCAGCTTTGCTTTATGGAATCAGAATTCTACGGCCCCAGGATCGCTTCAACGTTATCTCATTCGCAGGTGAAGAACATCTAATGGCCTGGGATTTGATTAATGCCGATGAGGCGGCCAGGACACGAGCCGTACAGTTTGTAGAATCTTTAAGGCCGGTGGGCGGCACGAACATCAACAGTGCCCTTCAGGCCGCGCGTGATCAGATTGGACGTGCCTCGAATTTGAGTCATCCTCGAATGATCGTGTTTCTCACTGACGGCCTGCCAACGGTGGGTCAAACGAATATTGAAGAAATTCTCCTGAATCTAAAAAACACGGGTGAAGCTCGCATCTTTCCTTTTGGAGTCGGCTACGATGTGAATACTTCTTTGCTCGATCGCCTGGCATCATCCTCAGGCGGCGTAGCAGATTACGTGGAGCCAAAAGAGGACCTGGAAGTAAAAGTTTCAAACTTCTTTGCGAAGATAAATTATCCGGTTCTCACCGAGCTGCAACTTGACATGGCGGGTGTTGAAACCGATCTCACTTATCCGCGCAATTTGCCTGATGTGTTCAGAGGATCGCAGCTTACTCTGATTGGCCGATACAGAAATGCAATTGATATGGACCACGTACGCTTGAAATTGACAGGCAGGAGCGGCGGCGCGAACAGGATGTTCTTCTACAACAACCTACACTTTCCAATAAATGAGGTCTCCAACGACTTTCTGCCGCGCTTATGGGCGACCCGTCGCGTAGGTTGGCTAATGGAACAAGTTCGCACAAACGGGGAACAGCGCGAGCTGCGTGATGAAATTGTTGACCTTGGAACGCGTTATGGCATTGTGACTCCTTACACTTCTTATCTGGCGATGGAGCCGAGCGCTTCCGTGCAAAATATATCCAGTTTGCCGATGAAGGATAGAGGTTATATTGGCGGCAACCGGCGGACAGACCCCGCGGCGGCGCCAGCTCCCAAAGCGGCGGACGCAAATGCCATTACCGGCTTGGCAGCAGTCCAGCAGAGCAAGCGAGCACGCGAACAGCAGGAAGTGTCGAGGGTAGACAAGGATAGCCCGTCTTCTACGATGAGAACTGCCGGCGGCAAAACGTTCTACTGGCGCGAAGGCGTGTGGATCGATTCCGACTTCAAAGCCGGCATAACTTTCCCGGAAACAGTGGTCAAGTTTGGTAGCGACGAATACTTCGCTTTATTAAAACAAAAGCCCCGATTGGCGGAGTTCTTCTCCTTAGGCGAGCAAGTGATCGTAATCTTCGAAGGCAGAACATACAGGGTGAACGCTGCAAATTAGTGGTGGTGTAGCCTGCGTGAACAAATGAGGGCTATGCGCTTCGGGCGAAGCGCGTGGCCCTTAGTGCGTGAGTGATGGTTTTTAGCACTGCTAATGAGATAGGGTGGCGAACTTTGGAGCTAATCGCGCCGTATAGTCCTTAAAAGTATCTTGAGTAGTGCCTCAGTTGAAGGACAGCTTTTACGATTACTCTGCGTTATCGCGTATCTTGCGCGCGTCTTGTCTTGA
>JALYXE010000375.1 GCA_030947265.1 Acidobacteriota bacterium | reverse complement strand
GCTACCACCCCACGCGGGCTGCGGCGCTACCCGGGTTGTACTCTGGGACTTTTTGAGATGAAACAGTCAATTCGCATTGCCGCCGGGCAGGGTTTTTGGGGAGATCTCCCCGATGCGCCTGTGCGCCAGGTTGAAGGTGGCCGTATCGACTACCTGATGCTCGATTACCTCGCCGAAATCACGATGTCGATCATGCAGAAGCAGCACTCGCGCGATCCGGCTGCAGGTTATGCGAAAGATTTTGTTCCGTTAATGAAACAAATTCTTCCTGCCTGTGTGGAACGAAACATTCGCGTCACCGCCAACGCCGGAGGGGTAAACGTTCAAGGTTGCGCGAACGTCGTCCGCGAAGTCGCCCGCGAGCTTGGCCTGTCGAGAAGAGTCCGCATTGGCATCGTTACCGGCGACGACATCATGGCGAGCCTGGACGAACTTCTTGACCGGGGAGTCGAACTGAGCAACATGGACACGGGAGCACCCCTTTCGACCGAGCGTGAAAGGATTCAAAGCGCAAACGTCTATCTCGGCGCGGGTCCGATGGTGGCAGCACTGAATCGAGGTGCACAAGTTGTAATCACCGGCCGAGCAACTGACACAGGTCTCACTCTCGCGCCTATGATGCATGAGTTTGGCTGGGCCGCTGATGATTGGAATAAGCTCGCTGCCGGGACCATTGCTGGGCACATCATCGAGTGTGGCGCGCAATGTTCTGGTGGCAACTGCCAGTTTGATTGGCGCCACGTTCCCGATCTTGCAAATGTGGGATTTCCAATTGCGGAGGCATCCGCAGACGGTACGTTTGTAATTACCAAGCATGAAGGGACCGGCGGCTGGGTGAACATTCCTTCCGTAAAAGAACAACTGGTTTATGAAATGGGCGACCCTCATGACTATATTACACCGGATTGCATTGCCGATTTCACCACAGTTCGCCTGGAGGATGACGGTCCAAACCGCGTGCGCGTATTTGGCATCGAGGGAAAGGCCGCGACCGAATTCCTGAAAGTGTCTATAAGTTATTCAGCTGGTTTCAAAGCTGTCGGGACACTTGTTTATTCCTGGCCTGATGCTTACGAAAAAGCGCAGGCGGCCGATAAGATTCTCAGAGCCCGCCTCGATCGACTTGACTTAAGGTTCGACCAAATTCTTACGGAGTTTGTCGGGGTTAATGCTACACATGGACCACTCCCCGGCGAGCCTTCGCCGGATATACCCGAAGTTCAATTGCGCGTAGGCGTTCGTAGTCAAAACCGAAACGACGTCGAGAGATTTACAAAAGAGATCGCCCCTTTAGTGTTGACAGGCCCACCGGGCGTCACTGGTTTTGCCGGCGGCCGGCCCAAAATAGAAGAGATTGTCGCTTACTGGCCGGCGCTCATTCCAAAGGAAGAGATCACTCCCGTCGTCGCCATTATTGAGGTCTAAGGACCTTTAGAAGATTTACCATTTGTCATTTTCCATTTCTGATTTTTCATTTCAAGCCAAAGCAAGTGCCTTAATGACAAATGGTAAATGAGAAATTAGAAATGGAAAATTTGGTTTGCTTAAACTTTTTAGAGAAGATTCACTGCCTTATGAGGATACAATTAACTAGACTTGCGCATGCCCGCTCTGGTGACAAAGGCGATACCGCAAATGTCGGATTGATCGCCTTGCGGGATGAGATTTATCCGATACTGGTTCGCGAAGTTACTGCTGTACGCGTGAAGCAGCACTTCAAAGGAATTTGTAAGGGCGACGTAGAGAGATTTGAGCTACCCAATCTCGGGGCCCTCAATTTTCTCCTGCATGAAAGCCTTGGTGGTGGTGGAACACTGTCTTTGATGACTGATGCACAGGGCAAGACTTTCTCGACAGCGCTACTCAGGATGGAAATTGAGCTTTCCGACGATGAAACGAAAAGGTTGGGACTAAAGTAGTAATCAAAAGCGTTGGCTAAAACACGCGGGGGCAAGCCCACCTTCCCGACCCCGAGCTGCTTTCACTTGAGTGTTGCTTGGCTGGCTCAGAAGTTCTTAAATCGGCGCGATGTTTTTCACCTGATATAGTTTTCTCGGCAAGCTTTCGACTGTAAAGACCATAACTAAGTTTGAAAGTCTCTAAGGTCAGGAAGGCGGGCTCGCCCCCGCTCGTTAAATAAATGGCCTTTGCAAAAGATACTCAAACAAAAAGCTCCGAAGCAGTAATAACCCACAATTACGCTCAAGTGAATGGGATTCGATTGCACTATGCTGAGTCAGGCAGCGGTCCGGATCTTGTCATCCTGTTACACGGCTTTCCGGAGTTTTGGTATTCGTGGCGTCATCAGTTAACAGCACTCGGAAAGACTTATCACGTCGTCGCCCCCGATATGCGCGGCTACAACTTGAGCGACAAGCCTCCGCGGGTTGAAGACTATAGCATCGCGGTTTTGGTCGAAGATGTCTTAGGCCTCATTGACCATTTTGGTGCCGACAAGGCTGCCATTGTGGGTCACGACTGGGGCGCAGGCGTAGCCTGGGCCGTTGCACAAAAATACCCGGAGCGCGTCTCTAAACTAGCTGCATTGCAGGTCCCGCCGGCTGCGGCGTGGCGGGCAAACCTCACGCTGCGGCAGTTGCTGCGAAGCTGGTATATGTTTTTCTTTCAGCTTCCGCGAATTCCCGAATGGGCCATTAGCAGGAAAAACCTGGCGGCCCTCGATCGTAATTTCAAAAACACTATGGCTCGAAAAGGCAGTTTCAGTGATGCCGACATTGAAAATTACAAAGAAGCTATGTGCCAGCCCGGCGCTTCGACCGCCTCCGTCAACTATTATCGCGCCAATGTTCGTCGCTTGATCTCACAAGGACGTAAGCCCGAGCGTGACAAAAGCGAGCCTCGAAGGGATGGTCGCATTCGCGTACCGACTTTATTCATCTTCGGCGAACAGGACTTCGCGATTCTGCCGGCAACGGTCCGCGGAGTGGCGAAATT
This sequence comes from Acidobacteriota bacterium, assembly GCA_030947265.1. Classification (GTDB taxonomy): domain Bacteria; phylum Acidobacteriota; class Blastocatellia; order Pyrinomonadales; family Pyrinomonadaceae; genus PSRF01. The sequence goes on along the minus strand of JALYXE010000375.1, from coordinate 3,555 downwards.
TGTAGACGCTCCTTATCGCGAGGTGCGTATAGCTGATAGCGGCCACTGGGTGCAAAATGAGGCAGCCGATGAAGTGAACGCGGCGCTGCTCGAGTTTTTGGGGTCTAACTGATTAGGCTGCCAGGTCGGTGACCTTGTCCTCCTGTCGTACCGCCGAGGGTGCGTCGGCGGGTAAACCAAAAAAACCCTACCCGCTTGCCGCGGGTGGTACTGAACAATGCACGTTGAAACTGAGAACGCATGACTGAGGAAAGTAAAACTATTCTGTATCAGGTGGATGGAACTGTCGCGCGCATTACGCTGAATCGTCCAGAGAAAAGAAATGCGCTAAATGATGCGCTTATTGCTGGTCTGAAAAACGCGTTGGATCAGGCACATGACGACGACGCGGTGCGGGTTGCAGTAATCACAGGGGCTGGTGAGGACTTCTGTTCGGGCGCTGACCTGGCTGCTCTGCAGAAGATTTCAGCAGCGTCTGTTACCGAGAATGTCGATGACGCGCGTTCTTTGATGGAGCTCTTTCTTCTAATTCGTCAGGTGCATATTCCTGTGGTGGCGGCTGTGCGAGGTCGAGCATTGGCCGGAGGTTGTGGCCTCGCGAGCGCCTGCGACCTTGTGCTCGCATCAGCCAACGCTCGGTTTGGTTACCCGGAAGTAAAGCTTGGCTTTGTTCCGGCCATGGTCATGGCCATCCTGCGCAGAAATATTTCAGAGAAACACGCTTTTGAATTGATCACACGTGGCGCCGAGATTAGCGCGGTAAACGCGAAACAGTTTGGTCTGGTCAATCAGGTCTTTGATGACGGCAACTTTGAGGCTGAAGTCAGCGCCTATGCTCGCGAATTCGAAAGGGTGAGTCGATCTGCTGTGGCTTTAACAAAGGCGCTGCTTTACCAGATGGACGGCATGGCTTTCGGTGATGCGCTCGAGACTGGTGTGGATGTGAACGTCATTGCCCGCATGACTGAAGATTACCAAAAGGGAATTGCTGGGTTTATGAAGAAGGAATAATATACCCGCCAGCGGCTCGCAGAAATCCAAAGAAATGCAACGAATCTACTATTTTGAATCTAATGAACTGGAGGTTAGCGGGGCGACTCATGGCGGGCGCATTTTTCCTTAATGAAGTTATCAGTTTTTGATTCCAAGCTCTTGGAACAAGTGTTGCCTAGAGCTAGGCGTACGCGCTCTCTTGTAACCATTTTCTCTAAAGTCGATTGGAGGCAACAGCATGAAACTCTACCGAGGCGTCCTCATATTCGCATTTGCACTTAGCGTTCTTTTCGCCGCTCCGTGTTACGCACAGGAAACCCGGGGGGATATCACCGGCCGAGTTGTTGATGAGCAGGGCCACGTGGTGCCTGGCGCCACAGTCACTGCTACCAACAAAGGCACGGGCGCTGCGAGGTCGACGACGACAAACGATGTTGGTGAGTACACGATTACACAATTGCCCCCCGGGAAGTACGATCTAACGGTCGAGTCTAAAAACTTCAGCAGGTCGCTCGCCCCGGATTTTGAATTGAACGTCGGCGCTAAAGTGACACAAAACTTCGAACTTAAGCCTGGAGAAGTAACAGCCACCGTCCAAGTGTCTTCCGAGGGAACATTGGTTGAGACCACTACATCGGAGATCGGCAAGAACATAACACCGGCGGAAGTTCAGAACTTACCTTTGCTTAATCGCACATTCGCCAATCTTTCAATCATTGCCCCCGAGGCGCGCGCTGTCGGCAATTTCGATCCCACGAAAACCCACGTTGGAAACATAGCTTTCAGCGGGGGCGATGGCAGACAGGTCGATGTGAACGTCGATGGTGGCGACAATAAGGACAACGTGGTTGGGAGTCTGCTTCAGAATTTTGCCTACGAGTCGATCCAGGAATTTCAGGTGCTGCAACACCGTTGGACGGCAGAGAGCGGTCGCTCTGTTGGCGGTGTGGTCAACGTCATTTCCAAATCTGGCACTAACGACCTCCACGGTTCCGGTTTTTTCAACTTCCGTAACCAATCGCTGCGTGCCAGAGATTTCTTTGAAAAGCAGTCAACAGATCCGAAGCCCAAATTCAACCGAGAAGAATTTGGCGGCTCAATAGGTGGTCGCATAATCAAAGACAAGCTTTTCTTCTTTGGAGCGCTAGAACGGTTTCGGGAACGTCAAAATCTCTTTGTGAACCCGGCGTTGCTTCCCCAAATTGCCGCCATCCCGGGTATCACTGCCTCGCCTACAATACCGCTTCCCTACAATGACACTTTGCTTACAGTGAAAATCGACCATCATCTTAGCGACAAGCAGAGTATGTTTTACCGTTACTCGTTTCAGAAGAATGATTCCCCCAACGACCAGTTCGATCCCACACAGCCGGCGGACCTAAAAGGAGGAAACACGAATGACAATAAGCTAACGAGCTTTGTTGCGAACCATACCTACACTTTTAGCCCGCGAGTTCTGAATCAGTTCTCGTTCCAGTTTCAGAGTTTCGAAAATAACATTCTGGGCGTGACCACCGACCCAAACATCATATTTCCGTCTGTGCAGAGTGGGGCAAACGTTAACGTGCCGCAACAGACAAAAGAGAAGAAGCTGCAATTTCGCGACGACATCTCTGTCCTGAGTGGAAAGCACGCCATGAAGTTTGGCGTGAATTACATTCATACGAAACTCGATGGGTTCTTCTTCTTCGGCGCCAACGGTTATCAGATCACTTTCTTCGATGATCCCCTGGTAATCAAGAACAATACCAACGGAAAGTACCCGCAGGGGTTTGCCACTCCTGGCGCTCTTAACGAAATAACTTTCAATACCGGTGCGGGCGACACTGGTCAGCCGCCGTTTCACCAGCTGGCTCTATATTTCCAGGATGACTACAAGGTCACTCCGAGGTTGACTCTCAACCTTGGACTGCGGTGGGACGCAAACATAAGAATGCTGGTCGACCAGACCAACAACCGCACGATGAAGATCCTCGGTAAGCTGAATAACACTCGCGCTCGAGCCATTACTGGAGACCCGGGTCTTTTGAGTAAGACCACCACCAGCTTTAAGGAATTCCAGCCGCGCCTCGGGTTTGCCTGGGATATTTACGGGACGGGCCAAACTGTGATTCGCGGCGGCTACGGAATCTTCTACGATCAGATCTTCCAGAATCTTACATTGTTCGCAAAACAACAGGGGAATCCGACCATCTACCAAACAGTACTTGACCTGGTAAACAGCTCTGTAGGTGTTGGTCAGCTTGCTACTTTCCGCTTCGGCATAGATCCTTTGCCGGCTCCTGCTGTGATCAATAACACTGATCTTGAGTTTGGTGCATTCGGCCGCATCAACGATCCGACGCTAAAAGATCCTTACGTCCAGAAATGGTCGCTGGGTCTCGAGACAAAGCTCGGCCAAAACTACGTGCTCTCCAGCGACTTCGTGCACACGCTTGGCATCCACGAGAATCGAGTACAAAATATTAATCCGCGCATACGGAATACGTGCCCCGCGGGATCGGCTGTCACCGCCACCTGCCCTCGCGGAGGAAGCACTCGCTTCTTTGACTCGGCGTTCGT
>JALYXE010000562.1 GCA_030947265.1 Acidobacteriota bacterium | reverse complement strand
ATTCTCGCGCGGTCGATTCTTAGAGCTAACTCGACGATCAACGCAGCTCCCGTTTGATAAGCGGCGGCCTTAACACTCGCCTGCGCCTTCGACCTCCTCACCAAGTCAGCCCAGGCTGTTCGTTATCGCCGATAGGAACCTGTTTGAGAACCTTGTGCCGTCTGTGATTCACCAACGCTTCTGGTCCGACGAGGATTGCTGGGATTTTAGGGTGTTACAAAATGGCGAATTCTTGTCGCGTTTTACGTCACCCTTTTGAAATTTTGAAACAGGCACCACAGAAATCATTCGATTTTTCGAGGGTTTCCATTTCAAGCATCGCACGCCCGCAGGTGAGCAAATTGGCACGTCCTTTGTAATGCTCGCTGTCACTATGATCAACCAAAACTTAGACCTAAAAGAGAAGCTAACTCGCGTGCTTGAGCGCGCGACTCACGAGGCGCTTGCGCTGGTCCTGGCACAAGCCGAATCTGAAGAGACGCCAGCGGAGCCGCTACCTGATTGGATGACTGCCAGCCAACTCGCCCGCTATTGGCAACTCGTTAACGCGCAGGGTGAGCCTACGACCGCCGCGATTATGAAGTGGACCAAGCGCTCCGAGAGTGAGCATCCATTGCCGCACGCCTGTATGGGCGACCTGCTCAGGTTCAAGCGGGAGGAAGTTGATCGCTGGGCGCAGGAAGAGGCTGTCCGTCGTCGCGTAGAAAACAATCGCAAGCGACTTCAGCTCGCAAGTTAGTTAGTGACACCGATCAAGCTCCTCGATAGAATGGCAGTGATCACAAGTGACGGCTGCCATTCTCTTCGAAAGGAGACACAAAGAATGGCAGTCTGGAAGCGTTACAACGGAAAGCGCATCAAGGGAGAAGGGCCGAAAGGCAAAGGCATCTGGATCGTAGAGTTCCACTTACGGGGACACTACATCAAGCAGGCCATCCCTGAGGCGCGGACCAAACAAGAAGCAGAGCTAGTACAAACGCAAATCAAACGAGCGATCTTCGATGAGAAGTACAACCCAGCCGCCGGCAATAGAGACTTCAACGAGTTTGTTGATGAAGTTTTTCTGCCGTGGGCGAAGGCATCGAAGAAAACCTGGGAGGATGACGAGGAGCGCGCGGTACCAATCAAGGAGTTTTTCAAAGGTAAGCGGCTTCGCGATGTCACTCCAATGTTGATTGAGCAGTACAAACAACTACGGTTGAAGACGGACACGTTACATAAACGGAAACGCTCGCCCGCAACGGTGAATCGTGATCTGCAAGTGCTGTCGAAGGTCTTTTCAATGGCTTACGACAATGGACTGGTGGAAACGAATCCGGTGCGTCGGGTGCGCAGACTACGTGAGGACCCGGCACGTGAGCGCTATCTAACCGACGATGAAGAGAAGAGAGTCTTCGATGCCCTTGTCGGCAGACGCGCTTATGTCCGGCCAATCGTAGTTCTGGCTTTGCAAACTGGAATGCGGCAAGGGGAAATCCTGGGATTGCAGTGGAAACACGTTGATTTCGATCAAGGGACAATCTACGTGGCCCACACCAAGACCGGACGACCTCGAAAGATTCCGATGAGCGAGCCCGTCGAAGTGGAACTCAGATCATTGAAGCAGGATGCTTCGCTAGACTCATATGTTTTCGGTTTTCCCAGCTCGGGTTTGAAGCAAGCAGCACTCAGACACGCGTGGGAGAGAGCATGTGTAAAGGCGAAGATCTCCGGTCTTCGATTTCATGATCTGCGTCACACGTTTGCGACTCGTTTGAGAGCAAAGGGAGTGCACGAGATGGACATCATGTCATTGCTGGGTCACACCACTTTGCAGATGACATCTCGGTACACTCATGCCATGCCGGAGAACTTACGAACGGCGGTTGACTCACTAACGGGCGGGCCTTTGCCGCTGCGTTTGGTGGCCGGGCGCGCCAGAAGCGCGCCAAAATCGCGCCAAGTGGCTACTGGGACGGAGGGAGCGTGATTTATTCGTAGCGGTAAGTTGTTGAAAAGAAATGGCGGAGGGGACAGGACTCGAACCTGCATGCCCTTTCGGGCGGCGGTTTTCAAGACCGCTGCACTACCATTATGCGACCCCTCCACAACTCGGCTGGGGAAGACTATAACGCAGGGCGGTTTGCAGCCTCAACCCTACTGACGCTTTAGTTCACGATGGACGGCAATTCCGGAGTGCCTGTCGCATTGTACCAGTC
>JALYXE010000560.1 GCA_030947265.1 Acidobacteriota bacterium | reverse complement strand
CTATCGAGGCGTCAGCTGAAAGCGAATATTAGGCAAACTGCCTCAAACTCCGGTGACTTTTACTGGTGCGCTGCAACGATGTGGCAAACCGTCGTACTTTTCAATGACCACCACTTCGACTTCGGCATACTTAAGAAGAGCGGCTGCTGAGAAGCCTAGTTCTCTTAACTCGATGTGATACCGAGCAGCTGATTCAATTTCTTGCTGTAGTCATCAACGTTATTTTTCTGGATGACAACCGTCGGAATGAGAATCGTTTTGCTCGCTGGAATAACCGAACGGTCGCCTCTCAGGATCTTGCCCGCCATCTGAACTGCCCGGTAGCCGTATTCGAAGGGCTGCTGTGCCACGGTCCCGAAGATTGTCCCTTCTTTGATCGCCGCCAGCGTGGCTCGTTCGTCGTCGAAGCACACGATCTTGATCTGGCCGAGCTTACCCGCCGGTCTTAGTGCTTGCAAAATCGCTGGGCCATTGTAGGACCACAAACCGACCATCCCGGCTATGTCGGGATACTTATTCAGCGTTTCATAAGCATTTTGCCTGGCGCGACTTGGATCGGCATCGTCGGTTAGAAGGTCAATAATCTCCATCTTCGAGCCTTGGAGTGATTCCTTCAGTCCCTCGAATCGTTCCCGTGCGTTCTGTACGTCGCGCTTGCCGACAAAGACCATGATCTTTCCACCTTGCGGCAGAGCTTTCTTGATGAGTTCTCCGGCTTGGCGGCCAGCGGCCCGATTGTCGGCGCCCAGGTAAAGCGAGCGGTCGCTATCAGGCGCGTCGCTGTCCTGAGTGATGACCAAAGCCCTCTTCGCCGCGTCGTTAATGACCTTCTTCTGAGCAGCTGGATCGATCACACTGATCGCAATAGCGTCGGCTCCGTCCGTATCCAGCGCGTCTCTTAATAGTCCATTCTGCTCCTCTGTCGCTCCGGTGTTTGTGGTCTTGAATGCAACTGTCACATCGGCGAGTTCGGTGTCAGCTTTCTCGCATCCCTTCCGGGCGATCTTCCAGAAGTCGGTGGAGGCGTTCGTAATGAAAGCCACCGTTTTTACCGCCTTTGGGGCTCTGGGTGACGGAGAGCCGCAACTAGCAGACATCGCAAAGATAACGGCTAGTAAACAAATGAACTTATCTTGAGTTGATCTTTTCATGGCTGGAGCCTCCTGTGAAAGAGCTACCTACTGTTAATCCAGATAATCCAGAAGCGAGGACTCTCTATGCACTGCTGTCTCCTCTCCCCAAAAAGGGTCGTGTCCTAATTTCAGTTTCTCTGTGCGATCTGAGCGTTCTTTGTGGCTCTTAGGTGGGTGTTTGCCACGTAGGATTCACCACTGAGGCACAGAGTCCACAGAGGATGCACAGAGAAGTTTTCAACGTAAGACACTACCTAAGATTAATAGATGGACACCGCTTGTTCTGCCCGGTTACTGCCCTTGCGGGTTCCGCGAAAGTTCCGTCAGAGTCACCGAACCCTCGCCCCCTTTCTGCGGCTCCCTATGCTTGCTTGATGACAAGCGACTTATATTCTTCAAATAGTCCAGTGTCAAAGGAGAATGGGGAGAATGGGGAGAATGGGGAGAACGGGGAGAACGGAGGAAGAACGGAGCCGGTGTCCGTTAGCGGAATGATATGCCTGTTGCGATTAAGTTGGGACGCCGTATTTCAGACGTACGACTTTTGGTTGTCCCCACCATCTCGGAATGATAACTACGAACAGATTGTCGAATTCGGCTTCGTCAATTGCATCGATCGTCACTCCAGACAGCTTTTCGATAATCGCAGGCACCGTGTTGGTATGACCGGCAATCAGAACCACCTGTCCTCTAGTATGTGCCCAGACCTGGCTAATCAGATTATCGACGTTAGCGGTTGCACCGTCGGCTTCGAACTGGTCCACCACGTTGACCGCAAGTCCGAGTTGGGTGGCCAGTGGCTGCACAGTTTGCTGAGTGCGGCAAAACTCGCTTGCATAGATCGCCGCGATTCCATCTTCTCCACCAACATGCGCCAGAGTTTGTGCGCGAGAACTTTGCCCGGCCACCAAAATGAGAGACCGATTTGGACGCGTTTTCACTGTGGCTGGACTACAGTTCTCCGTGTCGCTTCTCTCCGCGTGACGAATTACCAGAACAACCGTTGTCGACCGCAGCCATAAAACCCACAGACCGCCGATGATCGCTATTAGGACAACCGCTGCTGTCGAAATAGCTAAACGTTTTGTCCACACTTGACCATTTGGCATGGCGAACTCCTCCGTACTAAAACTCATTGTCGCGCCAGAGCTGGCGAAAGGATTACTGCCAATCCCTCATTATCGCTACCGACGACAAGATCGCCGGTTTCAAGATGAACCAGCAAGCGACGAGCAGTAGGAGGAATTCCGTCTTCGGGATCCAACAGTTTAACGAAGTTTCCTGCGGCATCAAGCAGGGCCAAAACGCCGCTATTGTAAAGGAGATACCAATGGCCGTTTTTGTCAACAGCGATGTCAATAGGAGTACCGGGCTGAAACTGCCCTTTGGGTAATCTCGGGTGGTCCACCCGGTAAAGAATTGGCACGAATCGTTTGCCATCCCAGCGCTGGACCGCCGTCCCAGCGACGCCAATCAATCCCGTCTGTGGATCGCGAGTGATCGAAGATACTGAATCAGTCGACAGTAGAGTCATCGCTCCACTGTTGTTAACCTCTACTACTCCGGCACGTGTAGCAGCGAAGACAGAGTTTCGTTCCGGCACTTCCACCCACCGGCCAATGGTGGCAAGTTCACGGCTGGCAATTTTGATTGTACGTGCGAGGCGGTCGTTGCGAATTATCGTGAGCGTTGTATCTACTGTTTGACCGAAGGGCGAAGGTGTATGGGCTATCCAGATGTCGCCGGATCGGCGCACCAGCAGTCGTAGCAGGTTGCTTCCATCCTGGCTGCCTTCGAAAATTGGCAGAAGCTTTGCTTGTTTATCCTCAACTCGAAGAATCCCTCGCGAATACTGGACTACGACCATGCTTCGTGACGAAGTGTATTGGGCGTCGCCAAAAAGTCCGGCGGGAAGTTCACTACCAGCCTTCCAACTCTCAACCACGCGCCAGTCGCCCTGCTTCTCTCGCCCCAGCTGAAAGAGCCCTGAGGAATAAGAGGAAAGCAGAACTC
>JALYXE010000514.1 GCA_030947265.1 Acidobacteriota bacterium | reverse complement strand
TTCTTAACCGGTCGCGATAGCGACTGGTTGTCATGATCGACACAAATTCTGGGGGACGCTAGTCTGTACTCACTGCGCTTTTGAAGCCTCCTGATCGTTAGTTGTGGCGTCGTCAGTTATCGCTTTGCCCATGTCGGCGGGGATTTGCATCAGCATGGCGAGGGTGTCGCGGGCCAGGTTCACCTGGACAACTGTTGCATCGTGTCTTTCGATCGTTACTACAAGGACAGCGTATTTCTCGCCGGCGTCTCGCAAGAAGACGTAAGTCTGGTCTTCTTCCTTTGGGGAAGGACCTGAATGAACGGAAGCCAGGTTCCGGCCAACGTCGCTTTCATGGAGGCTCGGAACTTTCCGGCTTCCCCTCTTGAGTCGAACTCCTGATCCTCAAAGAAAGCTATCTTCACGCTGCCTGCCTCGACCAGTCTCTTTTTGGATCCGCCGGCAACGCGTGCGGCAGTGGCTGCTGTCTTCATTCCTGCCCTCGCGAGGAAAGGGAGGCTCCTGTGTTTGACGTGATAGAACTGCTCGATGACTCTTACTACAGCTCCAAAGTCGTCGCCCTTAGCCTCTGCAGCAGGCCCCAAACATACGAACGCGATGAATAAGCCACTGAGGGCAATAAATTTCTTCATTGTCGTTCCTCAATTCTTGCGCTTGGGTTTCGAGCGTTCGATGCCAAGGTCGGGCACGCCAAAATTTCCTTCGAGCTGGGTCAGCTTCTCGAGGTCGACCGGGCCAATAATATTGACCACGGTGATCTCTTTCGGCTCCGCAGCCAGCACTGCCAGCCCGCTAATCTGAGTGCCGTTCGACATCAGATAGACCTCGACACTGCCCTCCTTCTTACTGTTTACGTTGACAATCCTGTTCCAGCCGGGGTTGCGCAGTTGCGAACGAATTGATTCCAGATCCGCAGGCGTATACTGTCCTTCGTTTTCAAACTCGAAGCTCTTCACATAGATCCCTTTTAAGCCATTGACGAGCTCCTTTACAGAAGCTTCTTCAGGATCTTTACTTGAAAGAAACTTCGCCGTCAGTTGCATCAGCCGCTCGTCAATATTGACGTCCACTGTCTCACTCGCTTTAGCGGCGAGGTAGTCAAGATTCGTGGTTTGAATCCTGGGATTCTGCGCTGTGGCGGTTGCAGCAGCGATAACCACGAAAACTGCAATCAATGCAATTTTCAGAAAGGTGCGGCAAAAAGATTTCATAACTACTCCATTCATCCTATCTTGTGTTGGTTGTGCATCACGTTTGCGGTACTTGAGCCCTGGGTCTTCTTTTGTGCGAAGTTCAACTTCGAGCTGGCGAGGCGCAACGCCAGCATTAGTTGGACCTTCGCAGCTTCAGCCTCTCGAAGTTCATTAACGGCAAGCTCGGGCCTACTCGATGCGTCGCGGCGCGTGCGTCCTCGGTTGCGCGCAAACATCCTCTCGTTAAGACGATAACGACCCCGCTTAACAACCCGATTTCGAGCAGGCGGAACTGCCGCAGCCTCGGTGCCCCTGTCGTTGTTTTCACTTGCCTTTCCATTTGTGTTTTTCCTGGGATCGGCGGCGAGCCTGTCAACCAGCCCGTTACTCACAGAATCTCTGTGTTCAGTTTTGGCCACTTTTGTGGTCTGCCGTCGCTGCAGCCCTAACCACAATCCGAGGCCGAGCAGCATCATGGCGATTGTCGCGGCCACTGCCAAACGAGGTGAGTAATGTGGTGCAAAACTGCGAAGCAAATTCGGCTTGACTACTGATGGGCGTTGCGTGGGAATCTCCAGAGGCTGAGGTTGATAGCGCAGTGTGCCGAGGATCTGTTCGAGTTGTTGTATCTCAGGATCTGGTTCGCCAGCTCGATCCCACAAGTAGTCGTCGTTCATACGCCCTCCTTAAAACCGAGCTTGGCGCGCAAGAGTTTCATTCCCCGATGCAGATTGACGCGAACTGAGGCTGATGTGAGTCCCGTGCGCATCGCGATTTCAGGACCGGTCATTCCTTCAACTAACCTCAACACCAACGTTTCCCGGTATGCATCGGGAAGTGAGCGGATAATCTCAAGAATCTCTGCTGCTTTCGAGCCACTTGAATCGCCGCTCCACAATTTTTCGGTCACTTCAACTGTCTCGCGGGATCTTCTGTGAAAGTCCATGGCTCGATTGCGCGCTATCATGGCG
>JALYXE010000511.1 GCA_030947265.1 Acidobacteriota bacterium | reverse complement strand
TCTCATGTCAAAGAGCGAATTAAGCACCATCACAACAGAAGGCGTTTCGGCGTCACCCTCGAAGTCTACTCAAAGAGTTCTTGACATCGAACCAAACTTCATAGATGACCTCATCACACTGGTGGATGTGCAAGGATGGCGGACCCACCTGCTAAGGCGAGATGGTACTGACTTCATGGTTTCACGGCAGATTCAAAGGGTATGTGGATACTATTTCCTCTTCCGTACCTCGTTCTTTTTCATTTGTGCCTTCACCAGCTTCCGTATGAGTGCTACAGGAAGTTTTTTGGCGAGAGGTAATCGGATAGTAGCCTTGGTGGTTTCATAAGCGTCGAGTTCACTTTCGTGCTCCTCTATAATTGGCGAGGGTATGTACAGTCCGATATGTGATTTCCAATGGCTGAAGTAAGCCAGCCGGCCTTTGTAGTCATAGTAAGGCATTCCATAACTCAAACGTTCCACGGCGGTTGGCGCAGTTTTTCTGATTACTGCCCGAAGCTCTTTTAGTTTGTCCTGTACTTCCTTTGGAGTTGCCGCGATGTAGGCGTCTACGTCTTTTGGTTTTGGTGTTTTCTTCATGATTTTATTTGTCGGCAAATTCCAACTTGTGCTCCTATAATCGTCTTTACTCCTTACGGGGATGACGGCAGTTTCTTAGGCGTCAATGGCACGCCTGAATACGTCGCTGCGGCTTGCGAAGCGAGTTTGCGCCGCTTAGACGTGGACACGATTGGTCTTGACTACCAGCATCGCGTTGACCCGAAGACACCGATTGAAGATACCGTGGGCGCGATGAAACGGCTCGTCGAAGAAAGCAAGGTGCGCTTCCTGGGTTTATCCGAAGCGGGCATGGAGACTATCCGCCGCGCATACAAGGTACACCCCATTGCGGCATTACAGACCGAGTATCCACTGTGGACACGCGACCCGGAGGACGGCATTCTCTTACGGTGAGACCGACATGGTGAAGGTCGCTGCCGGAACTGCGGTTTTCAAATCATACTTTTCAATCGCCAGGTCTGCGAAACGCTGGCCCTGGAGGCGAGTCACGATGTGGAATGGCAGCATCATACAATCGGCCCTCCGATAGTCGCTGCGCTCCTCTTCAATCAGGACCTGGCTGTTGTAGCGTGTGGAGATTTTATCGATCAGGAAAGTCTTCATGTTAATCCAGTACCGGACAGTGTCCTGTGGATTAAACTTAACTTCCACTACGTAATCACTGCCCTCATCCTTTTGTCGTGCAGTGACGAGTGAGCCCTCGATGGCCCGATTCAGAGTGTCGAATCCCATCATCCCCCAGTGGCGCGAAGCCGCAGTCTCGCTCACCCTGAATTCGTTACCGAAGATCATGCCGCCACCCTGCGTTCCGGTAAAGACGAGATAAGTTCGGCCCGGAAGAGTCGCGCTCGGTGCGACATCCAGCCTCCGGCGCATCTGCTTATCCTGATAATCAGTAATCCTAAGTTTGACTTCGGCCATCGCCCCGAGCGGATTGGCACCTATTCCGCCAAATGCGGCCGCATTCACGAAACCTCCCGCCTGCACTGTGACATTTTGCATGTTGGCGTAGTCAGCGCCGCCGTGAGCAATTCGAGCGACGCTCAGAATCTCGCGCCCTGTAAAATCGGCAGCAGCGTTGGGTATAGTTGCTGTAGTTGCGACTAACGCTATCGCCGCCAAACTACAAGACGCCAGGATCAGCGATTTCCGGACAATTGATCTACGTAACATATTTGTTTGATTCCTCCTCTAATGTTTAATCGACAGTCGCTGCTTTTACAGCAAGTTTAGGGGAACGTCAATGAAGGCGCTGCAACAGGTAGCGTTCTGGTTTGAATTAATCTCTGTGCGTCCTCTGGGTCCTCTGTGTCTCTGTGGTGAATAAACCTTAGGAAAGGCTCAGCGCAGAGACTCAGAGAACACGAAGGAGGCATAGAAACTGCGATACGACACTACCCCTGCAACGACAGATTTCCATGAGAAGTCTTTGGCGCGCCTTTCATGTGCGGGTCAAATATCCTGGGCGCGCAAGGCGATACCTGTAGCTCCGAGAAATGCAAGGAGCATCGCCAGGAGCGCAGCCAGATTGTTCAAATGGCCGCCCCATGGATGCAGGAAGTCGACAAAGTTGCTCAGGTTGTCAGGGATCTTTCTGGCTTCACCAATTTCGGGCGCAGGTCCCAGCTTCGGCGCTGTCGGTTTCACCGGAGAACCTCGGTTCAGAATGTCTTTCTGGTATTGGTCCATCTCCTTTTCGAAGTTCCTGGAGCTTTTCTCGGCGTCGGACCTGTATTTCATGATTCTTTGCTGCGCATCCGCGATGTTCGCATCGTTCTCATGTTCAATCTGCTTATAAAGCCCACGCCCTTCGTGGTTGATCGTCGGCTGGGCGTTTTCGTCCTTGCCACGTAAGACTTCCAGACCAGACAAACGTTTCATTTCATCAAATGTCCAGGTTGCAGGCATTACCGTGCCGACCACTTTCGCGATGCCAACTGGCACGCCGACCAGCCCTGAGAAGAGAATCTGCGGGATCAAAATGAGCGGCACGAGACTCGTCGCCATCTCGGAAGTCTTCACTACTGCCGAGATGAAGAGGCCGAGAGCAACGCCAACCATGCCCGTGAGAATCATCACACACAGTTGGGGAAGACCACCAAACGTACCAGGTAACTTCATCAGCGTTGTCACATCGAGCAGTTTCAGGGTGGCAAAGAGGAGGAAACATTGGAAGCTTACGATCAGCATCAAGACAAAAAGTTTCGAACCTACGTAAGGTAACAGACGCAGATTTACCATTCGTTCGCGGTTATAGAC
>JALYXE010000507.1 GCA_030947265.1 Acidobacteriota bacterium | reverse complement strand
CAGTTGACTGCGGAAAAGTTTATTAGCGACCCCTTCGGCACGAGACCCGGGGCACAACTTTATAAGACGGGTGACCTGGTGCGTTACCGACCCGACGGCCAAATCGAGTTCCTGGGGCGAGTAGACAATCAGGTAAAAGTTAGGGGCTATCGTGTTGAGTTAGGGGAAGTGGAGGCAGTGCTGGCAGAGCATGCGGCGGTACGCGAGGCGGTCGTAGTGGCTCGCAAAGATCAGGGGGACAAGCACCTTGCGGCGTATGTTGTCCCCCGTCCTGGCAAGACTATTACCGTCGATGAGTTGCGCACATTCTTAACTCATAAGCTGCCTGGTCACATCGTGCCGTCACTCTTCGTGATTTTGGAAAAGCTGCCGCTGTCTGCAAATGGAAAAATTGATAGAAGCGCCCTACCTGCCGCTAACGGGCTTAAGCAAGCTCACGAACCAACCCAGCAGGACGGACTCGAGCTCAAGCTGCAGCAGATCTGGGAGAGGGTGCTTGCCGTCAGCCCAATCGGTATCGACGACAACTTCTTCGAACTTGGAGGCCACTCGCTATTAGCAGTTCGCTTATTTGTGCAAATTCAAAAATCCTTCGGCAGAAACCTGCCACTGGCCACGCTGTTTCAAGCGCCCACGGTGAGGCTGCTCGCGAACGTGTTGCGGCAAAACGGGTGGTCGGCTCCATGGTCATCCCTTGTATTACTGCAAAATGGCGGTAGCAGACGACCGTTCTTCTGTGTTCATGCCGCCGGAGGCAATGTGCTCGAATACCACGACCTGGCTCGCCTGCTGGGACCAGATCAACCGTTTTACGGGCTACAGGCGCTGGGTCTGGATGGCAGTCGGCCAGCCCATACAACTATTGAAGACATGGCGGCGCACTACGTAAAGGAGATGCAGGAGGTACAAGCAGAAGGACCGTACTTGCTTGGAGGGAGATCCTCAGGCGGCACGGTCGCCTTTGAAATGGCCTGCCAGCTCTCGGAGCAGGGAGAGGAAGTGGCCCTCCTGGCCTTACTTGATGTCTATCCAGCAGGTTACTTCAAGCTACTGCCAGGATCGGGATCAATCCTGCAGCGTGCCTCTCGCACGGCAAGAAAGATCCAATCACATCGAGAAAATCTTCGACAGCTAACCACTGAAGAAAAGTTCAATTATGTCTTCTCGAAGTTGAAATATGCGCCAGCCAAGTTTAAGCACAAGGTGTATCGCCGAGCGTACAAGATCTACCGACGGATCGGCCGACCCCTTCCGAGCGCGCTAAAGAACATCGAGGAACTCACCTTCGCGGCGGTAAAGGATTATGTACCTCGAGTCTATCCCGGATCGGCCATACTTTTTCTTGCCGGCGACGACCTAACTGCCGCGTACGACGTCGAAGAGGGTTGGCAGGAACTTATTGCTGGGGGCCTTGAAAAGGTCAGAGTGTCGGGCAATCACCTTGACATAGTCAAAGAACCGCACGTCCGGATGGTGGCTGAAAAGCTGAGAGCCTGTCTCGATTGTGCCCAGGATCGTGCCCAGGATCGTGCCAACGATCGTGCGCCGATCACATCGCCAACTCGCGCCCAGTCTAGCGTCTCTCGGAATGAATTTCAGCGGGCGACCAATGCGAGAATCAGTGACCCGTTTCTGGCAACTGCGCCGTTTTGAAAGTTTCTATTATTACGAAGAAATCCGGAGGGTGAGGGCATACAACGCGCCGCTGCAGTATTGTGGCCCATGTAGTTTTGCCTGCAATGAGATAGCTCAAACGAAAGACCTGACCTAAAGCGCGTAAAATATATGAGCATTTATCCGTCATCGCAATCGGCGAGTGATCGCGTCTCGTCACTTCGAGAGATCACGATGGCGTATCTGCGACCCGACAGCCCTCTGCCTCTGGTGGTTCGGCCAGCGGCAAAGGGAATCAATCTGGTTAAGTGGGCCGCTGCCAACAGAGACTTCATCGAAACTTACTTGTTGCGAAACGGGGCCATCCTCTTCCGCGGCTTCGGTTTGTCTGAAGCGGAAGAATTTCAACGATTGATTGAAGGCGTCTGCGGACCGCTGCTGGATTATTCTTACCGCTCAACGCCTCGCACCGTGATTATCGGAAGGATATATTCATCTACCGAATACCCGGCACATCAGTCGATACCATTGCACAATGAGAATTCCTATTCGCGAAGTTGGCCAATGAAGCTGTGGTTTTTTTCGCTGCAAGCGGCGGAGCAGGGCGGCCAGACACCGATAGCCGACAGCCGAAAGATTTGCCAGGCGATTGCGCCGGAGATTCGAGAATGCTTTGTGCGCAAAGGTTTATTGTATGTCCGCAACTACGGCACGGGATTGGACCTTTCCTGGCAGGAAGTTTTCCAAACGTACAATCGGGCTGCAGTTGAAGACTATTGTCGCAAAGCGCAAATGGAATTTGAGTGGATTGGAGACAATCAGCTGCGTACGCGCCAGCGTTGTCAGGTCATCGAACGCCATCCCCGCACTGGCGAAATGATCTGGTTTAATCAGGCCCATCTGTTTCACATTTCTCGGCTGCCGGAGGAAGTTCGGAATTGGTTGTTAGCTGCATTTGGAGAAATTAATCTGCCTCGGAATGTCTACTTCGCGGATGGCTCACCTATTGACGCTGCAATGCTTGACGAGATCCTGGATGTGTGTGACGAACATTCGGTCGTCTTCCCCTGGAACGCAGGCGATGTGTTGTTGCTGGACAATATGCTCACAGCCCACGGACGAAAACCATTTGTGGGAAAACGTAAGGTGGTGGTCGGCATGGCTGAACCGTATCAAACGATATCGAATAGTGCCGGGCCGGCTGTCGCAATGAAACGTGAAACTGCCAACCACACCCAGGATGCGGCTTTTTCACTAAGCAAGTCTTAACTCAAAGAAAAAATATGGCTACTCTTGTTCAAGATATACTCCGGGTTGCAGGAACCGGCGCTTCCGACCTTGTTCGGCTTAAGCAGTTTCGGGCCAGTTTCAACGATACAGGCCGCGCCTACCCGCGTGACAAATGTGTTCATGAGCTGTTTGAAAAGCAAGTTGAGCGAAGCCCTGAGGCTGTCGCTCTTGTCTCCCGCGATAACCAGCTTACCTACAATGAGCTCAATGCTCGCGCAAATCAATTAGCTCGTTTCCTGAAGCGCTTTGGTGTGGGCCCCGACTCGCTGGTAGGAGTTTGTGTCGAGCGGTCCCCGGAGATGATTGTGGGAATTCTCGGCATCTTAAAGGCTGGAGCCGCTTACGTTCCCCTCGATCCGACATATCCAAGCGAGAGGTTGTCGTTGATGCTTCATGACGCGAATGTCTTTGTGCTGCTGACGCAATCTCATTTGCTTGACGCGCTTCCGCCACATAATGGCCCAAGGCTCTCGCTGGATTCCGATTGGGACATCATTGCGAAAGAACGAAAAGATAATCAGGCGGGCCGTACGACTCCCAATAATCTTGCATACGTAATTTACACTTCCGGTTCAACCGGTGAACCAAAGGGTGTGATGGTTCCTCATAGCGCACTCGTTAACTACCTTAGTTGGTGCAGTGAGGCTTATGAGGTGGCCAAGGGCTGTGGGGCGCTGGTACATTCATCAATCTCATTTGATCTGACGATCACGAGCCTCTTTTCACCATTAATGGTGGGCAGGAGTGTTTTCCTCGTTGACGACGGTATTGAAAACCTGGTCGAAGCCTTGCTCGCGCGCGATAACTAC
>JALYXE010000483.1 GCA_030947265.1 Acidobacteriota bacterium | reverse complement strand
CCGTGTGCGCATCGACGATACTATAGACCCCTCAGTTGGTTTCGTTGCTGAAGTCAAACTTGGGGATCGCGTAACTGCTGATGCATTGCTGGGAACGATTTATTGCCGCGACGCATCGAAGACTCGAGCAGCGGCACAACGCATCCAGGCCGCATACCAAATCGGCGATCAGCCTTGTGAAACACCACCGCTTATAAGAGAGGTAATTAACGAATGAAGTTTGTATCCTGGGCCGCGCTACTTATTTTCTGCTTGTTGGCGGTTTTCGGGTCTGCCTGCAACCGGACAAGTTACGGTGCAGACGACAAGTCCAAGGTTCACGTCGGTATTGTTTTTGATATCGGCGGGAAGGACGACCGCTCGTTCAATGCGGCCGCATGGTCGGGCGCAAAGTGTGCGCAAACCGGTAAGTGGCCCGACGGCACGGATTGCGGCAAGCCACCGCTGCCCATTGTGCTGCGCGACATTGAACCCGGCAATCCCACTTCCATTGAACCTGCAATGCGGGCGTTTGCGGAACGCAATTACGACCTGATTATCGGAATCGGATTCGCGCAAACGCCAATCATCGAACTCGTGGCGAAGGACTATCCGAACACTCGCTTCGCGATCGTCGATGGATTCAGTAATCTTCCAAACGTGGCGTCATTGATCTTCAAGGAACATGAAGGTTCATACCTGGTGGGTATGCTGGCGGCCAAGACCAGCAAAACGGGAACCATCGGTTTTCTGGGCGGCATGGACATTGGTTTGATTCACCGCTTCAAAGGTGGCTACGAGGAAGGCGCGCGTGCCGTCAATCCCAACATTCGCATAATACCAAACTACGTCGGCGTCACTGATGCTGCCTGGAACAATCCCGGCAAGGGCAAAGAAATTGCACTGGCCCAAATCAACAAAGGCGCGGACGTAATTTTCACTGCGGCGGGCAACTCTGGCCTGGGCGCCTTTGATGCAGTTGAGCAGGCGGGTAAACAAGACGGACGCGCAACGCATTTTGTTATTGGCGTGGATGCCAATCAAAACATGCTCAAGCCGGGGTTCGTTCTGACGAGCATGGTCAAACGTGTGGACAACGCCGTCTATTCAATTATTCAGGACGTAGTGAACGGGCAGTTCAAGGCCGGTACTCATGTGTATGGACTGAACGAGGATGGCGTGGGCTATGCAATGGACGCAAACAATAAAGACCTTATAACTCCCGAAATGATTAAACAAGTCGAAGAGGCAAGGAAGAAAATCATCAGCGGCGAAATTAAAGTTCCGGACCTGATGGGTAAATAGATTAAGGTCTTGGGTCTTTGGTCTTGGGTCTTTGGTCTTGGGTCTTTGTGCGTACCGCTTGGAGCTTAGTACTTAGTAGTTGGTGCTTTGATAATTCCCTCCGCTTGAGGGCTTTCAAATGGAGAGGACAAATTTTGAGAATCTGCAGATTTACAAACTATCTGAGAAATTGTCGGATCACTTATGGAAGATTGTTGTTCGGTGGGACGTGTTTGCAAGGGACACAGTAGGTAAACAACTTGTACGAGCCGGCGACAGTATTGGGGCTAACATTGCCGAAGGGAGTGGCAGAGGAACCGATCCGGAGATTCGTAGATTTCTGAGGGTGGCAAGGGGTTCGTTATATGAGACGCAACATTGGTTGCGCCGAGCCTACCGAAGAAGGTTACTTAGCGAGAAGCACGTTAATGACCTTCTGCCTTTGGTGAAAGAATTGACACCGAAGTTGAACGCTTATCTACGTTCGATCGGGTCATTGGAAAAGCGGCGACGTTCTCTGGCCAAACCCGACTAACGCTCTTGGCGAATCAAAGACCAAAGGCCAAAGACCAAAGGCCAAAGACCAAAGACCAAAACCACAAACCATCGAAAGATGCTTGAGTTACGAAACATAACAAAACGTTTTGGTGAGGTTCTGGCGAACGACAACGTAAACATTGTCGTGAAACCGGGAACGATCCATGCCATCGTCGGCGAGAACGGCGCGGGCAAGTCTACAGCGATGCGTATCGCGTATGGATTCTACAAGGCTGACAGCGGCGAGATTCTCATCGACGGCCACGTCCATAGTATAGGGTCGCCTCACGATGCCATTGCCTTGGGGATTGGCATGGTCCACCAGCATTTCATGCTTGTAAGTACGATGACCGTCGCTGAGAACATCGTGCTCGGCGCTGAGCCAGGCAGTGCAGTTGCTCTCGATCTCGCAAAAGCCAGCGTAGAAATTCGCAGGCTCTCTGAAGAATTCAAGTTGGCCGTTAACCCAAATGCAGTCATCGAGCATCTCTCGGTTGGCCAGCAACAACGAGTTGAACTCCTGAAGGCACTTTACCGCCACGCGCGCTTACTAATCCTTGATGAACCAACCGCAGTTTTGACCCCACAGGAAGTTGACGAGTTCTTCTCAATCCTTCGGCGAATGCGTGAGCAGGGTAAGACCGTAGTGATAATTACTCACAAACTGGCTGAGGTTCTGGCAATCTCTGATGAAGTTACTGTAATGCGCGACGGTCGTGTTGTCGGTCGTTTACAGACGAAGGAAACAAATGCTGCTGAATTGGCTCGATTGATGGTGGGCCGTGAAGTACTTCTGCGCGTCGAAAAGCCGGACGCCAGGCCAGGAAATGTGGAGTTGAGCGTGCGCGATCTTTCAGTTACGGCGAGGGGCGGAGTGAAGCGCGTCGATAGGGTTTCCTTTGAAGTTCGCAAGGGAGAAATACTCGGCATCGCGGGAGTAGAAGGAAACGGCCAAACGGAATTGATCGAAGGCCTTGCCGGATTGATAAATCCGTCACAACTCTCCGGCAAGATCGTCTTTGAAGATCGAGATATCTCGCATGAAGGTGCGCGATTACGGCGAGAGTTGGGAATCGCCCACATCCCTGAAGACCGGCATCGCCGGGGTCTGCTTCTCGAATTCGATCTCGCTGAGAATTCGATTCTCGGCGTGCATTATCGGAAACCTATCGTTAGTTACGCGGGCGTGTTTTTGGACAACGCAGCGATTCGCAGGCGAGCAAATGAGATTATCGAAGGGTTTGATGTGCGGCCAGCAAACCCTGATCTTCCCGCGCGTTCACTCTCCGGCGGCAACCAGCAAAAATTAATAATTGGCAGAGAGTTTAAAGTTGACCCAAAACTTCTGCTGGTCTCGCAGCCGACGCGAGGGGTCGATATTGGCGCAATCGAGTTCATCCATCGCAAACTGGTCAGCCTGCGCGATTCTGGTTGCGCAGTGTTGCTTGTATCGGCCGAACTCGAGGAAGTTACCTCGCTTTCAGATCGACTGCTGATCGTTCATGAAGGACACATTGTGGGCGAAGTCGATCCAAAGGTCGCAACTGTCGAAGAGATTGGACTGCTGATGACGCGGGGACACTGAAAGGGGTCTTTGGTCTTTGGCTTTTGGTCTTTGCTTTTTTAGCCTACAGCGTCGTTTCTATCCTGAGTTGCATTGTTCAAAACCCAAAGAGCTAAGACCAAAGACCTAAGACCAAAGACCAAAGACCTAAGGCCAAAAACCTAATCCCGGAATTGAACATCAAGTTCTGAAAACCGATGAAACTACTGCGTGAACTTCTGTTTCCGCTTATCGCTGTTGTGGCCGCCTTTATTGTTGGCGGAATCTTGATTCTCATTATTGGCGATAATCCGCTGGAAGCGTACCGCTTGCTTTTTGGTAGCGCCTTCTCATGGCCAGTTGGCATTGGCTACACGCTCTTTTACGCAACGCCGCTGATTTTTACAGGCCTTGCCGTGTTGGTTGCTTTTCGTTGCGGACTGCTCAACATTGGCGCCGAAGGTCAGCTTTACATCGGCGCATTTGCCACGGCGTGGGTGGGAATCACGTTTGCGAATTTGTCCCCTTGGCTTTTGATTCCGATGTGTTTCATAGCGGCCGTCGTGGGGGGCGGCGTGTGGGGAGCAATTCCGGGCGTATTGAAAGCTCGTTTCGGATCCCACGAAGTCATCAATACTATCATGTTGAACTTTCTGGCGGTGGCACTACTGAGTTACTTCACTCAATATCACTACAAGACTCCGGGCGATCCAATCATGCAAAGCGTTCCGATCGGACAAGGCGCGCACATCGCAAGGCTGGGAAAGTTTATTCCAGGCTTTCCTCAATGGATTCCCCTCAACCTCGCGTTTGTGTTGGCGCTAATTTGCTGCGGGCTGGTTTATCTTTTTTTGTGGCGCACGAAATGGGGCTATGAGCTGCGGTCAACGGGAACAAATCCCAGTGCTGCCGAGTATGGTGGTATTTCAGTTCGCAAGCAGATCGTTGTCGCTATGACGATCTCCGGAGCGCTCGCGGGAATGGTTGGCATCAATGAAGTGCTTGGCTATCGCTATCGTTACTACGACGGATTTTCTGATAACTATGGTTTTACGGGCATCGCGGTCGCGCTCTTAGGCCGCAACCATCCTGTTGGTGTCATTATCTCCGCGTTGCTGTTTGCAATTCTCCAGCGGGGCGGCATTCCCGTCGACGCCTTCACCGAACACGTCACAAAGGACATCGTTCAGGTGTTGCAAGGCACGATAATTTTGTTTGTAGCCGCGGAAGCTTTTTTCCGTGGTCCGTTCGCGAAGTTTGGTTTGCTGAGACGCTCTAAGGTGTAAATCAAAGGGGTAACGCAAACTGCTACCAACCCGCGTGGGGACCCCTGTTAGTTTGCGAAAGCAGCGGCAACTCTCAAGTGACTAGTAACCCAACAGCCGCAGACTAACAGTTTGCGTTACATAGGCTAATCCCACGAAGAGGTGGATCAATGGCAGAGATTTTTACAGTGGCGCTTATCTGGTCGACCATACGGCTTTCGACTCCGTTGATTCTGGCGGCGCTCGGCGGATTGTTTTCCGAGCGCTCAGGCGTCATCAACATCGCCCTGGAAGGAATTATGCTGGCCGGAGCCTTTACAGCAGCGTCGATTACCTATGCGTCCGGCAATCCCTTTGTGGGACTCGTGGCCGGCATGTTGGCAGGGATGTTGATTGCGGCGATTCACGCCGTGGCCTGCATTCGCTACAAAGCTGATCAGGTTGTCACTGGCACGGCCATCAACATTCTCATGATCGGCATGCCGGCTTTCCTGAGCGGCGCCTTTTTCCTTTCTTCCGGATCGACGCCGCAGATTCCCAGGGACCACCTGATACCGTGGACACCGATTGTGATCGCCTTCGCCCTGGTCCCGATTAG
>JALYXE010000476.1 GCA_030947265.1 Acidobacteriota bacterium | reverse complement strand
CTCAGACGTAGTACCGCTCTATCAAGGCGGACAATACAATCTGTACCGCTACAAAAAGTACACCGACGTACGTCTGGTTTTTGTCCCTGAATTTCAAGCAGCGTTCTTTGGTGGCGATCCCGACAATTTTAATTTTCCAAGATTCAATATCGACATGTCGCTCGTCCGTGTTTATGAGAATGATCAGCCGGTGCGTCCGGAAAGCTATTTGAAATGGTCGAAAACGGGCGTGAAAGATGGCGAGCTGGTATTTGTGACCGGTAACCCGGGTTCAACTGCCCGCCTGGACACAGTCGCGCATCTGGAAGAGTTGCGTGATACAAGCCTTCCAATTGTTCTTCGTTTGTTGGAGCGGCGCGAAGCCATGCTGAAGAAATACATGACCATGGGTGAAGAACAGACCCGGCAAGCGCAAGATGAATTGAATAGCGTACAGAACAGTCTGAAAGTTTATCGTGGACAAGTTGCTGGCCTAAAAGACAAAACGCTCATGGATCGCAAATCGAGAGAGGAGGCCGTGCTGCGCAAGTCGATCTCAGCAAGTGCGGAACGGCAAAAGATGTACGGCGACGCCTGGGATGCAATTGCAAAGGCTCACCAGGGATTGCCTTCTTATATCCGCGAGCGAAGAATCTTTGATCAAGGCGGTGGCTTTAACAGCATATTGTTCAACTATGCGCGAACACTCGTTCGCCTGGCTGCCGAAAGCGAAAAACCAAACGCTGAGCGGTTGCCTGAGTATACCGACGCCCGTCGCGCCTCGCTCGAATTGGGCCTTTACTCGACCGCGCCCATCCATGAAGATTTCGAAAAACTGAAACTTAGCGACTCGCTCGGTTTCATGGTCGAGCTGCTGGGCGCCGATCATGCGCTGGTCAAGCAGATCCTGAACGGTAAAACACCGGAACAGCTCGCCAACGAGTTAATTGATGGCACGAAGCTTAAAGACGCGACTTATCGAAAGGAGTTGGCCGCGGGAGGACGTCAGGCGATTGAATCTTCAGCGGATCCCATGATCGTGCTGGCACGAACTATTGATTCACGGGCCCGTGACTTGCGGCAACGCTATGAAAGTGGAGTTACCGGCGTCGAACGCGCCAACTACGCCAGGATCGCGCGCGCGCGCTTTGACACCGAAGGCACCAAACTATATCCCGATGCGACCTTCACGTTGCGTCTATCCTACGGCGTAGTTAAGGGCTACAAGGAGAATGGGAAAAAGGTTGCGCCTTTTACGACACTCGGCGGCCTCTATGACCGGTCGGCGCAGTTCAAATCCGAGTTTCCCTATAACCTGCCGCCGCGTTGGTTGGAGAAAAAGTCGGCGGTAAATTTGGGCACGCCGTTTAATTTTGTTTCCACCAACGACATCATTGGTGGCAACTCTGGCTCCCCGACTATAAATAAGAACGCGGAGCTTGTGGGCCTTATCTTTGATGGCAACATTCAATCGCTGGTGGGCGATTTCGTTTACGATGAGTCTGTCAATCGCGCCATCTCAGTTGATTCTCGTGCGATGTTGGAAGTGCTGCGAAAGGTCTTCGACGCGAATGAAGTTGCTGACGAGTTGGCGAAGGGTAAGTAGGACAGACGCGGAACTGCGCATTCGCTGTGCTAACCACTGCTGCTTTTTTGGGTGGCACATGTTCTAATTTCGTGTCTGTTGGCTTTTTACCCCCGGCTCCGTGCTAATCTGTACACATCCCCCGTTCGCGCCCTGTTACCCCACTAGATTTTAACGGCCAACTCGGACTTCTGTGTCCGACTAGTGAGGTAAATCATGTCTCCAGCACCAGCACCCACACGAATTGTTTCCACTACATCAGCACCCACACGAACCGTTTCCAGTACGCCGGCACCAGCACCAGCCGTTTCCACTATCCTGGTTATTGAGGATTATTCGGATACTCGCGCGTTGCTTTCTGGAGTACTTCGCTATCAGGGCTACAAGGTAATCGAAGCTGAGGATGGTCTTGACGGTTTGCTGAAAGCGATCGAGAGCTATCCCGATCTCATTATCATGGACCTGGCTTTACCTAAGATGGACGGAATCCAGTTAGCTCGGCGCATTCACGACGAGCCGAAACTCGCGCGCACTCCAATCTTCGTCGTCAGTGCTTACCTGACGGAGGAAGTAAAAACCGACGCCCGCGCCGCCGGTTGCGTGGAAGTCATTGCAAAACCCTTCGACGCGGACGCCTTATTGGAAAAAATTAGCGTAACTCTTGCCACTTGCTGAGCGGCATGGTCGACCGTTCGCTCTCCAATTGGTAGTTTCTGTGAAAAAGTGGCACCCGCTTCAGGCCGGTGATCACGCGCAACATGCCCGTGGCACCGTGAAATGGAGCCACTGCGTCTTTCTATACCGCTCACTGCCTACCGCTCACTCCTTGCTGTTCCATGCCACCGCGCGCAAACCTCCTCCACGCGATCTCTAACTCGCGCTCTCGCCTCGCCTCGGAACAGACCCTTTCCCAACAAGTCATCATAGTTTGTCTCCCGGTGCCTGATGTGCGCTCTCACAGCCAGTTGTATTGCCTCTTCATGCAGGCCCTTTGCCGCCGCCGAACGGCCCACACGGCCACTATATTTGCGGCAGGCATGCTCGGCAATCTGCTGCTCACGCCCTGGCGGACAATTGGAGAAGAGTTGTTTGACGCGTTTGGCAAATTCCTGGACGTAACGTTCGTCCAGCTCCGCACGCCGCTCCATCTCTCGCTCGTTCCGTCGCGCTCTGACTTCACTGTCTGCCAGGCATTCGGCTTCGGCTTTCTGCAACGCTTCGTCTTCGACCAAAAGTCCTTGCCGCTCATAGCGCCGGCGTGCCCGGCTAAACTTCAAAACAACCGCTGAGAGCGCTGAATGTTTTCGCGCGCGTCGCGTAAGTGCGGCGTCGCCGCTAGAAAGGAAGGTCAAATGATCGAGATCAGCGCAGGAGAGGCAAAACGCGCCTTTATCTCGCTCCAAAGTAATCCAGGCTTTCCTGCCTAACTCCTCACCACACTCATCACACTTCGAGTCTCGATTCGAGATAAATACCTTGATCTCCTCGTTCTGCGTCATCACACGATTTCACAAACTTTCAAGAGTGGTTCGGACTTTAGGTCTAAGTTTACCGAGGCATAACCATTGCCCACCGACTTTGTCGCTTCATCAATGCCTCGCAATTCGTTGGAGTAGCGGAGTTGAATTTTTGTGACCCCGTGATTACCGGCTGATGAC
>JALYXE010000457.1 GCA_030947265.1 Acidobacteriota bacterium | reverse complement strand
ACAAGATGCTGAACCTTGAAATCATTTCGAATAAGAAAGAGTACAAGCCTCGCGAATCGGCGTCATATACGATCCTTGCTCGCAATGTCGATGGCGCGCCGGTTTCCGGGGTCGAGGTAAGTCTCGGTGTCGTTGATGAAGCGATTTACAGTGTTTCGCCCGATTCCGCCGGCAACATCCGCAGTGAGTTTTACGGTATGCGTTACAACAGCGTGGAGACGCATCTATCGATCTCCTACAACTTCACGGGCTTCGCCGGCGATAAGCCCATCGATCTCGCGAAGAACAAAGCCACGTATCAGCTTGCCGACTTCAAGAATGAAGGTGATCTGGTTCAACCTACAATTAGGAAAAACTTCAAAGACACTGCCTTTTGGCAACCTGACGTGTTAACGGGCACCGACGGCCGCGCGACGGTAAAAGTTAACCTGCCGGACAACCTTACGACCTGGCGGGCAACCGCGCGAGGTATAACGGCCGACACGAAGGTGGGCGCAACGAAGTACAAAGTTGTCGCGCGAAAAGATGTGATCATGCGGCTCGAGACGCCGCGGTTCATAACGCAAGGCGACACTGTCACGCTTTCGGGAATCGTTCATAACTATCTCAACGCCGACAAGTCAACTCAGATATCTCTCGACGTTAGCGGAGCTGAGCTTCAAAATTCTGGAAAACAGACGGTGACCATTGGAAAACAGGGCGAGCATCGCGTTGATTGGCAGATCAATGCGCCGAACGTTGGCGAGATTAAACTTCTCGCAAAAGCTCTAACCGATACGGAGTCTGATGCGGTGGAACTGCCGCTAACAGTTGTTCCGCGGGGACTTCATCGAGTGAAAAGTGAGACTGCAACCATTTCAAACGACAATGCCGAAAAGACTTTTTCTTTGGCTGTTCCGCAGAACGCAGACGCTCGGGCGCGAAGTTTGCGAATTGAGGTTTCTCCTTCGGTGGCAGGAACATTGTTTGGCGCGCTCGATTATCTGACCACTTACCCTTACGGCTGCACGGAACAAACGATGTCGAGCTTCCTTCCCAACGTAATTGTTTCGCAGGCCTTGAAGGACGTGAAGTCAACCTCAATACGCAACTCAAACGAGCTGGGAAAGAAGGTGCAAAAGGGCTTGGATCGTCTTTACGCATACCAACACAGCGACGGCGGCTGGGGATGGTGGAAAAATGATCAGAGCGACCCTTTCATGACCGCATACGTTGTCAGCGGACTGACATTGGCCAGGCAGGGAGGCTACCAGATAGATGAGAATCGCTTTGGAAGTGGACGCGACAAGCTGAAACTGATGCTCGACTCTGGTACGACTGAGGCAGGAACGCAGATCGACCTGGAAACCCGAACCTTCATGGTCTACGCGCTTGAGGAAAGCGGTGGCAGCGATAGTCGTAAGCTTGAGAATATCTTTAGCGAGCGCGGCGATTTGCAACCGTATGGCCGGGCGCTTCTGGCGTTAACATTGAAACAACATAGGGACGACAAGCGAGCGCGCGAAGTGGCCGCAGAGATCGAACGAACGGCTACGGCTGATGATTTCTCCGTCCACTGGGAGTCGCATCGCAAGGCCATGCTCGACTTTGCCGAATCAAACGAGACGGAAGCAACAGCGCTCTCTTTGAAAGCTCTCGCTCGAATTAAGCCTGATAGCCCGCTACTGCCTCGCGTTGCACGGTGGCTGGTTTCGAATCGTCGCCATAGCTTTTACTGGGACTCGACCAAGGACACGGCCTTCGCCATTTTTGGACTCATCGACTACTTGAAAGTAAGTCGAGAACTCTCGCCGGATTACGACGTAGAAGTTTATCTAAATGGTGAAAATGTGCTTACGCAACACATTTCTTCGGCGGTTGCTTCGCAAACATTCTCCATCAGTCGCAAGGCTACTGATGTGGCCGGGAGCAATGAAGTGCGCGTGGTAAAGCGCGGCCAGGGACTGATCTACTTCTCAACTTCGCTCGATTATTACAGCGGGGAGGAAGATGTTGCGGCACGGGGTTCTTCAGATCTAAACATCACGCGCGAGTACCTTCGTCTTAGCCTTGACGAAGATGGTAACAAGCTCAAATGGAAGGCGGAGCCCTTGCGAGGTGAGATTCATTCCGGCGACATCGTCGCCGTCAAACTGAAACTTAACGGCGCCAAAGCGCGACATCTCATGATTGAAGATCCAATTCCCGCCGGCGCTGAACAGGTTGAGAGCGTAGGAAATCTAAATCTCGATTACACCTCCGGTCATGATTGGTCTGACTGGTATAGCTCCCGAGAGTTTCGCGATAACCGAACAGTGTTTTTCCTTGATTACTTTGACGGTGATGCGACACTGCAATACGCAATGCGTGTGCAAGGGCCGGGACAGTTTCGGGTAGCCCCGGCGCGAGCTGAGCTGATGTATAGTCCGACCATACAATCAAACACCGCGTCAGCGAGGATGACTTTCCTTGAGAGAAAATGAAGCGGGCTGGTTGGTTCGAGCTCTTCAGGTAAGGGTTGGTGCGCAAAGAACCTACCCCCCCGCCCTAAGGGAGAGGTGAGACAGAACATGAAGTAAACGGGGTTCTTTGTGACTAAGGTAGATAAGAGATGCTGACAGAAACATTCCATTCGATGGCCGCTGCCGCACGAAGTGTCTTCAGCAACTGGCGATCGCCGCTCCTACTCGCGATTGTTTACGCTTCTCTACTCGCAGTTCTCTATTTCTTTGTGGCCGTCAGCGAGGCCAGTATTGCGC
>JALYXE010000420.1 GCA_030947265.1 Acidobacteriota bacterium | reverse complement strand
GTTTCAAGAAGCCTTCGGATTCAACCGTTGCTGGGAGACGAGTTCGGATGAAAACAAGAGTCACCCTTATAGTGCTGGCAGGACTGTTTCTGCTCCTACCTGTAGCGGCCACGGCACATCCGGCCAGTGGTATCGTTTTGGATCGCGCGGGGAATGTTTACTTCAGCGATCTTGAAACCGTTTGGAAGATTGATCCTGCGGGTAAGCTTTCTGTCTTCCGTGCAGGCGTTAGTGGCAGGCACGTCCACGAACTCGCAATCGATGATCAGGACAACATATACGGCGCGGATGTCAGCTATGAGTCGGCGGCACAGAAATTCATAAGCGACGTTTGGAAGATGTCGCTCGAGGGTGGGTTTGAGTATCTTCTGGAACCAACCGATAAGCCGCCGCGCGGGATGAGTATTTGGCGTGACCGAGAAGGCAATAACTACCTCATTGATCAAAACAATCACACAAAGACGCAGACGCTTCTGTTGCGGCGCTCTCCTGATGGCAAGGTGATTACCCTCACCGGAAGCAGTTACGGGCACGCCGACGGCAAAGGAACCGCGGCCAGGTTCAGCAGTGTTGGCAATGTAGCCTTCGGGCCTGATGGCAGTCTTTATCTCACGGATGGCTCGTCCGTGCGTAAGGTGGCAATGGATGGGACCGTCATCACCCTGGCAAAAGGTCTTGACTCCAGAACCAGGGAAGACAAGCCCACACTATTTGGTGGGTCTTATGGGAGCCTGGCCGGCCTGACAGTTGACGCGGCGGGAACCGTGTACGTGGCTGACGCGGGCAATCGGCGGCTGTTCAAAATCGATCGTGACGGTAAAGTTGATGTCGTGCTGCGCACTGACCCGCCTTATTTTCCGAATGGAGTGGTCACGGGACCCGGCGGGAATATCTATGTCCTTGAAGTAGGCTTCACATTGCCGAGTTCATGGAGTGGAGCCCGTGTTCGCAAGCTGGACGCCGACGGCAAGAGTACAATCCTCGCGACAGTCGGATCCGAAAGTGGCGGCGCAAATTTGAAGGCGTCCGTGGCACGCAATGCGGGCGCTTCGGCTGAGAGTCTTCTATCCTTCTTTTTAATGGGAGCGCGAATAAAATATGGTGTCATAATTCTAAGCCTGAGCATACTCTCTATGGTTGCGATTGTGTGGCAGCGTCGCAGGAGACAGCGAGGATGAAGAG
This sequence comes from Acidobacteriota bacterium, assembly GCA_030947265.1. GTDB lineage: Bacteria > Acidobacteriota > Blastocatellia > Pyrinomonadales > Pyrinomonadaceae > PSRF01. The sequence goes on along the minus strand of JALYXE010000420.1, from coordinate 6,011 downwards.
ACTTCGGAGAACTCTGAGGTGGGTCATAATTGTTCTGGCCTGCGGCTTCGCGGTGATTCAATTTTTTCGTCCTGCAAAGACTAATCCGCCCCTTAACCCGTCGCAATCAATGGATTCGCAGTTGCACGTAAGCCCGCAAGCGGCTGCGATTTTTGATCGCTCGTGTAACGATTGTCATTCACACAAGACGCGTTGGCCGTGGTACAGCAACATTGCGCCGGTTTCCTGGTTTGTCATCGGCCATGTAAACGACGGGCGAGCAGCCATGAATCTTTCTGAGTGGGGCCACCTCGATCCGGATCGACAAGCGCGCAAACTCCAGCAAATGTGCGATCAGGTCCAGGACGGCATTATGCCGCTAAGCTCCTATACGCCGCTCCATCCCGGCTCAAAGCTTTCGTCTGACGATGTGAAGATACTTTGCGATTGGACCAATGCAGAGCGCGCCCGAATCACAGCGCAATAAACCCGTGGCCGCTAAATCCCATCCAAATGGCGCGTGTCGTTAATGGTGACGACGCGAACAAACCCGTCGTCCCGCAGTTCCAGGCGCGCGATCCCACAATTTGAGGTGGCGATCCAAACGGGTTTTAGCTCCGGCGCATCCAGTGCGCCCATTATGTGCAGAATAAGAATGCAGATGGAGCCGGTATGGGTGAAGATGGCAATGCGACCACCCTTATGTTGTTCAATCACCTCATCAAACTTTCTTGAGGCGCGGTCGAGCATCTGTCTGTAACTCTCACCACCGAGCAGGACATGTTCGAAGTCGCGATGCAGCAAGGCCTGGTATTGCTCGGGATGTTGCTCGGCAGCTTCTTCGAAAGTTAAGCCTTCCATCACTCCTACGCTACGCTCGCGGAGGGCTTCGGTAGTCTTAAGTGAAACTCCAGTCAGCTTAGCGAGTGGACTTGCCGTTTCAATAGCACGTGGAAGATCACTCGAATAGATAGCGTCAAAGTTTTCAGACGCGAGGGCCCTGGCTGTGGCTTCCGCTTGTTTTCGTCCGCGTGGCGAAAGGGGCGTGTCGGTGTGACCTCCGAAACGACCCTCGGCATTGCCTTGAGATTGGCCGTGACGAATACGCAGGAGGTGGGTGGTCAGGGGCATGGTTTCGAGTCAGGATTCAAGTCTATTCTAATCCGAAACTCAGAACTCAGAACTCGAAAGGGATCTAAGCGGCTAAGGCCTCATTCTTTAGTTTCTCCGCCTGGTCGTGTGTGATGAGGGCCTGGATAATTTCGTCAAGGCTGCCTTCCATCACCAGGTCCAACTGATGAATTGTAAGGCCGATGCGGTGGTCGGTGACCCGATTCTCTTTAAAGTTATAAGTGCGGATCTTTTCTGATCGATCACCTGAACCAACCATCGAACGGCGCTCGCTGGCGACCGCGTCATGTTGCTTCTGTTCTTCCAGCTCCTGCAAGCGTGCTCGCAATACTCGCATCGCCTTCTCGCGGTTCTTGATCTGGGACTTTTCGTCCTGCATGGAGACGACCACGTTAGTCGGTAAGTGTGTGATGCGTACTGCCGAGTAGGTCGTATTAACTGACTGTCCGCCGGGGCCTGATGAACAAAAAGTGTCGATGCGCAGCTCCTTCGGATCGATCTTCACATCAACTTCCTCAGCCTCGGGAAGCACCGCGACTGTGATTGCGGAGGTGTGAATGCGTCCGCTGGCTTCAGTCTGAGGTACGCGCTGCACGCGATGCACACCCGATTCATGTTTCAGTTTGGAATAAACTTTCTCGCCCTCGATCAGAACAATGGCTTCTTTGAAGCCGCCAATTCCAGATTCTGACGAGCCGAGAACTTCAAAACGCCACCCCTGCCTTTCGGCATATCGCCCATACATTCTGAGCATGTCGGCAGCAAACAGCGTCGCTTCGTCCCCACCAGTGCCCGCGCGAATCTCGACAATCACGTTCTTTTCATCGTTCGGATCGGAAGGCACCAGCAGAATCTTCAATTCGGTGTCAGTTGCCTCAAGTTTCTTCTGCAGAGTTTCGACTTCCAGGCGTGCCATTTCACGCAGTTCTTCGTCGTCGGCAGTATCTAAGAGCTCTCGTGCTCCCGCCAACTCTTCGTTCAGAGTTTTCCATGAGCGATACTTCTCCACTATCTCGCCGAGGCTTCTGTGTTGCCTGGTTGCTTTAGTGTATGCCGCCTGGTCTGCGAGCAACTCTCGCTCAGAGAGTTGGTTCGCAAGTTCCTCGTAGCGCGCTTCAATTTGTTCGAGTCTCTGTAACATGATCAAAAACTAGTTCATTCAAAACAGTCTTGGTTTAGACGCCGGACTTGTCCGGCGTGCCGGCGGCACAAGTGCCGGCTGTAAACGGATCCCGTCATTTCATGCCGGACAAGTCCGGCGTCTAGACGACTTCACCCCCGACCTACGACAGCGGGACAAGTGCAGCTTCCGCCGGTTGTGGTTCGAGCTTCAAAGACTCCTTTAGCGCTTCGATAGCAACTTCCAGCTGCTGATCGTCCGGCTCTTGCGTTGTGATGTTTTGTAACCATACGCCCGGACGCGTAATCAGTTTGAAAAACCACCCGCTCTCCTTCTTTGCCGAAAGCCGAATAATCTCGTAAGAAAGACCGGCGACGAGCGGCACGAGGGCGACGCGCACCAAAAAGTTATAAACCAGCGAGTCAAACTTGATGACGGAGAACAGAGCGATCGAGACCAGCATTACCACCATAAGAAAGCTCGTTCCGCAACGCGGGTGCTGACGCTTTTGCGGACGCGCGTTTGCCACCGTCAGAGGCAAACCCGCTTCCCAGGTAAATACTGTCTTGTGTTCCGCGCCGTGATACTCAAAAACGCGTCTGATGTCTTTCAGCAAAGAAAAACTGAATATCATGATCAGGAAAAAAGTCATTCGGATTACGCCATCGGTCAAGTTAAAGGCGACCGATGGTCGCACTGGATGCAGATAAGTTCTAATCGCCCGCGAGCCTCGCCGATACCACGCGTCGTTTTCCCCAGAGGTAATATCGTTCGCACTTGATCCATTCGATCCATCCAAACTGGCTGTCTGCTGGTTTGCTGACGCCGTCCGCGAAGGAGCCCAACCAGCGGCGATGAAGAGTGCGTTCGTCAAAAGGAGTGGGGCAGCAACAAAGAGGAGCACATTGAAGACCAGAGCGAAGATGATCGATCCGGCAGCTGCCGTAGTGCCGCCTTTTTTCATTTCGTCCCGGGCCCGCTTCTGCGTAGGCACTGGAAAAAGTCCTGGGATTGCTCCGGTCAAACCCGCAAAATCTCCCTCGCCTTCGATCGCTGCCGGCGTGAGCGCGACCCGCACTTCTTCTGTTTCCACTTCCTGAGCATCCGCAAAAGCTTCGTTAGCCGAAAAGTTCAAAGCCTTGATGCCCAATCCCATGGACTGGACAAGTACCGCGCCGCCTCGGAGCACAGGCAATTTAAGGATCGGATATTTATCGCTCAGCTTTGGTAGCCGCGCCGACGTATTAACAATGCTGCCATCCGCTTTACGAACGGCGATAGCATAGGCGTTGGGAGTGCGCATCATCACACCTTCAATAACGGCCTGCCCACCAACTATTAAATCTCTTTCGTTTGTACTCAATGTTGAATCCTTTGTGTGCCAACTCTCAGGTTGGAAAGGGGGCAAAGCGCCAGCGTCGCCCCCGCTCCAGTTATTCGTACCACAGCCTTTTGCAAAACACAGACAGGCTGTCTCAGCAAACACTAACGCCGGCGTTTTTGCGGCGGTCGCAGGGGCGTCTAAAGGCACGGCCGGCGACCGACGACAGGCGCCGGCGTCTGTTTCTGAATTTTTACTAGTGGCGGTTAGAGATCAAACCCCTCATCCTCACTTGCTTAAAATTATGGAGTAGTGCTGGTGGTTTCCACGGGAGTCTTCTTGCCGTAGCGCTTGTTGAAGCGATCCACACGTCCCGCCGTATCAACCAACTTCTGCTTGCCGGTGAAAAACGGATGGCAGGCCGAGCAGATTTCAACGTGCAGGTCGCCCTTTTTGGTAGAGCGAGTCTGAAAGGTTTCACCGCAGGCGCAGCTAACGGTGATTTCGTGATATTCCGGGTGAATTCCTGGTTTCATTATTCGTTCAGAACCTCATTTACAGACAGCCAAATGCCGCATCCTTCAAACAAACTATGATAGGGTTTCACCACTTGTACCGTCAAGCTGCGCGTCGGTTTGAAATTCCGCCGCGGATTAACGCGAATGAGCGCGGATCTGAAGAAGACTAGACCAGAAAGATCGCCAATCCTACCAGCTTCCGAAATTCCTTTGTACCCTTTGTTTCCAACCGCGGTTTATTCTAATACATCTTTTTCAGATTCGCGTTCATTCGCGTTAATCCGCGGCTGTGTTTGCGTATTCAAGTGACCCATTACTGAAAACCAAGTTTGTTGACAGCGAATTAACGCCATGTTTAAATCCATTTTTGCCGACCTTTTGTAATAGCTATTAACACTTCGACCCGGACTGTTGGCGCGATCCAGCTCCTAACGGATCGGTCTTTCAGTAAGGGTGTGGTTATGGGATTCGAAAGCTGATGGCAGAGGATAACGACAACCGAGACGAGTCGACCACGAAACCCCCGGGCGTCGTCACACCGGCTGACTCGACCGGCACTCCACCGGCTTCATCTATTCCAGACGCAGGTGAGCTGGCGGGAGCGGATGCCGAAAAGGCGGCGATGGTGGAGCAGGCCAAGTCTCGAGTAGCGGCCGTCAAAGAATCTCTGGGCGAGCAATCCGCACAACTGAGTCCCACTGCGCCTGGCGTTCCCAAGGCTCCTGTCAAGAAGAAGGAAGAAGGTCCAAAGCCAACAGATGCTTCCGACAACACGCTGGTAAAAAAACTAAAGGCCACATTTGATAGCGTGGTGACGGAAGCTACAGAGTTTATCGGCCAGATTTCGATCCGCGTTGAACCCTCCGGCATCCTGGAGGTTTGCAATTTCTTAAGAGACGATCCCGAGGCACGATTCAACTATCTGTCCGACTTAACATGCGTCCATTTCCCGATGAGGCAAGAGGCGCCTCTGGAGATCGTCTATAACCTGTAGTCTATCTCCCGAAACGAGCGGGTGCGTCTGAAAGTCTCGTTACCTGAAGGCGTGCCCGTCGATAGCGTGACTGTTGTTTGGCCCACAGCAAATTGGATGGAGCGCGAGGTCTACGATCTGTTCGGCGTGAGCTTCCGAAACCATCCCGACTTGAGAAGACTGTTGCTGCCGCTCGACTGGGAAGGACATCCGCTAAGGAAGGACTACCCGCTCGAGTTTGTCGAAAACCAATGGACCAGTAAACATTTGCCCGAGATGACCGAGGTGCAACGCGAACAGTTGGAGCAAAGACGAGCTTACGGTTTGGAGATACTTTCGGTGCCCCAGGAACGCATGATGAGGGAGATCTTTCAGAGTGGGAAAGAAGTGATGCCGAAAGATAAATGATTGGTCAGTAGTCAGTTGTCCGTAGTCCAACTGATTTCAACAACTGGCCACTAGCAACGGACAACGGACCATGACGCCAAAAGAGATTGCCGCTCAGTATGAAGCAAAGGTATTCGACACGCCTGAGGCGGCGAAGGTGGCTGGATTCGTTTTGACGGAGACGTCGGTGCCGCGCAATGTTTGGAACAAAGCCAGCGCAGCGCAGGCAATCGTTACTAAACTCGCAAACAAGCGCACCAGCGGAGAGGCGAAAGAGATAGGATTGATTATTGAACCCTGGAGCGTAACCGGCTGTTACGTTCCGGCTGAACCCGCACCGGCGGCAGCTTAAAACCGTATGCACCAGGTAGAGATCGCCACAACTAGAGAAACGCTCCTTGACAGCCCAGAAATGGTGCTCAACATGGGGCCCCAGCACCCGTCAACGCACGGAGTGCTGCGTGTGATTTTGAAACTCGACGGCGAGACGGTGATGGATCTCGATTGCGACATCGGCTATCTCCATCGCGGGATGGAAAAGATCGCTGAGAATCGCATGTACACCATGATCGCGCCCTATTG
>JALYXE010000414.1 GCA_030947265.1 Acidobacteriota bacterium | reverse complement strand
GAGTTGCACCTCTGTGAGTGAAAAAGGAACCCGTGCGCCATTACCACCCAGTCTGATCGTGACCGGAACAAATTCGTCCGGCCCCCCAACCGTGCTGGCGAAGCGACGCACATAAAAGAACGTGCTGGTCTTTCCGTTCACCGCGTCAACATAAGCACGCCGTGCGATTTGTGGCGTCACAGACATGACATCGGTAAAGGCATTGCTCCCACTTATTGTCGATTGGTCATATCGTTGCGGAAGGCGTCCAAAGATGGTGGACGGATCACATCGCCAACCGAGATCAGGAGTCGCGGGAAGTAATGCCCCGCACCAGGTGGCTTCAGCCGGACGCTTGTTGACTATTCCACCGAAAGTGAGAAGTACGGACGTCGCGCCCTGGGAGTAGCCGTTAACTTCTTTTGGCGAGACTTGGATAGTCTGCGCTGCGACGGAAGCGGAACCGAATGCAAGGAAGAGACAGACAATAGATATGGTTCGCATGGTTCGGTTCTAGAAAAGGGTAATCCCCAGGTTTGCTGTGAGCGTTTGATTCTTTCGCAGGCTGTCGATTACGAAGAGGTGGTCGAGTGAGTGCGAGTAGTGATTCGCGTATCTGATGAAAAACTGCCCGGCGACTTTTCTAAAACCTTCCTTTCCGTGTTCAAATTTGTAAGTCCACGCACAATCGAATTCGGTGTTTCTGCTATGACTCGTCCTCGCCGCATCGCCCGCGATGGTGTTGGCCAGGTTGGCGCTGAAACTCATGTGCTTAGTCGCCAACCACGTCATTCCTGGGCCGAGACGTTCGGTGCGGTCGATGCGGCCCGTCTCTTTGTTTGCTGAGCTTTCCGCGCTGAGATCAATATTGAGATTGAGCTTGCTCGTTGCGGCAATACCGAACCTTCCGGTATTGACGAGCACGCCCTGGTCGGCCCGTTCGCGCCCTGTCTGCTCATTATTTTGAAATGAGTGGTTCAGGTTGTAACCAACAGTAAACTTCTTTACTTGCCAGTCTGCGCTGAAGGTTTGATTAGTTCCGAATAGATTGGGAATCGAACTGAGATCGACCTCGAAGCCGCCATTAACGGGAATAGCGGCGCCAAACGAGTGAACCCGATCAAAGCTATAGCCGAGCCGCGGCAACCAGGGGGAACTCTTCGTCCGGTTCAATAAGGCGCTTGCCGGGGCGGCCAACGAAATGTGCGTCGATCCATTTAGCGAGCGAAGTATTGAGGGAATATTTCTTAAGTTATCGTGAAAGTTGGAGTGCGAAAACTGCGCGCTGATCTCGTTGACGGAACCGTTTACCGAGAATTCGTATTGAATCTTATCCGCCTGGGTTGAAGCGCCAAGGCTGCGAAAGAGTGGCGCCACGTTTTCTTCCCTGAAGGCCACACTGAGATTGGCCTTCTTTGTTTTGTTCAACGAAAAGTTTCGCAGAATGTCGTAGCTGGCTTCGAGGTAGTGAGCATTACGTGACAGCGCGGGAAGTGGTACCAAAGTGGCGCCCTGACTCAGTGTGTTGTCGTTAGGGCTGACGAAGAAGCTGCGCGTAAAGCCGCCTTCGAAGTGTAAGCGCCCAGCTTTGTCGCTTGCCAGTAAACGCAAAGCGATACCGCGGCTACGTTGCGTGTCAGTAACAACCCCGCGATTGAATCCACTTAAGGGTTGGAAATAGCCACTCAATACTCCGACTTCCAGACGCAGGCCACCGGGTCGTTTCGGCAACAACTCTATTCCCAACGTACCGCTCAACATTTCATGCCTGCGCTTCTTTATTCCAAAAAAATTCTCATAACCAACGATCTGTGTGCCGTTCATCGCCGCCAGCGAAATATCGAAGCGCTTTGAGACTGGTACTGTGACTGTGAGACCGCGACTCGAGAAGTTGTTAATGAGCTGACGTTGGGTGCCGTAAGAGAAATGACCGATCTGATACTTAACTCTTCCGGTTTGAAACTGGATCAAGTAGCTGGATAGATCCACTTTCGGCGCGTTGTTTCCTAACGTACCGAACCGCAGTGCTTCCTGCTCAAAGCTCGAACCGGCGAAATCAAATGACGATTGGGATTTGAAAATGCCCAGTGCAGCGTCGTTTTTAAGCGTGGCCTGCATCGTCAAGTCGGTGAAGGTCGCGCGGGCTGGACGATCGGAGTCGGGGAAGGTTGATTGCGCTGGTTGTGACTTGATCGTGAACGTGAGTGACGGGAGAAACGTCATCTTTCGCGATTTGTTCGACTTCGATTGAGAGACGGTTGGCGACTGGGGATTTGTCTGGACGAGGTCCGTCTCCGTTTCACCAACGAAATTCGGACCAAACGGAATCGCAAATTTAGCTTTGAGAAACCGCGCCACCGGTGACTGCACTTCAGCAAGGTCTTGAAAGATATTCTCCGCACGAGCCTCGCGGTTCGCAGAAACTCGAAGTTTGAATTCTGCTACCTCTTTCCACTCGTCGTCCTTGCCAATCAGATACACGGTTACTGGTGATTCCCCCACCGGCAGCGGCCAGAGGTGTGCGTCGTATCTCAGTCGCAACTTGTCTTTAGTGAACAAACTGGTGACGTCAGTGGTCCCTATTAGCACCGCAACTTTTCCGTCCAATTCGCCCAGCGGACGACTAAGTATCAGTTCAATGGATTCAGTGGAAGGAACCGATTGCTTATCTGCGAAGCTTGCGCTGACCGTAATTTCCCCCTGAGTGGCTGGAACACTTTGTGTCTCAGCCGCCATCGCCTTAGTGGGACTAGCCTCCACGACCTGCAAGGTTCCCATTAAGAGCGCGAGCAATAGGAAAGAAGCATTCATCGTTCCAACCATCAATGGATCACTCGTTCGTTACAAATGCCGACTATGAGCACCGCAATACAACAAACTATGAAGTGGTCTTTGACTATCATCATCTCCTCCCGATGTTTCGTTATCAGGTGTCGTAGCGGATCGGTTTAGGTTCCAGGTCCGGCCGCACGAATGAGCTGCAGGTTCAGGGCCGGACGAATGCATTCTTCCAGGGATTCGCGGGATCAACGAAGTCATCCACTTCCGGACCTTCCACTACCACGTCAATGATGCTAATCCCGGATGGGGGCAGACAGGTATTGCCACTATTGTCAAAACTAAACTTCAATCGATATCTGTTAGCGCCGTGGGGAGCCACATAGGCGTTGGATGCGACCGACTTTATTCGCCAGAACGGATTCGGACTGCGTCCTTCAAACAGAAGATAGTCAGCTTTAGTGGAGCAGGTGCCTGTCGCATGTGGTGCATCCTGTTGTTCGCAAGAGAGGAGGCCGAGGGTGAGAATCTTACAGATAATTAGAATCCCAAGGTCCGTGCCTCCCCCCTGTGCCAATCCCTGAGTAGCGATTGCGGCGTTACCTGTGCTCAAGTCAAAGTCCGCCTTAAAGTCGCCGTTCGGGCAACTGCCCTTGCATGTTTGATAAGAATCGAGCGGAAATTCGAATCCCTGTGACGCCGCATACACGATCAGCGGGTGAGTGCCACCGCTTGGCGATACCCGGTATTCCTTGAGCACCGGTTCCAGACGTATGGTGTCGGTGGCAACATCGGAAGTTAGCGAGGCGGTCTTGACCTGGAATTCGATGCGCCGCTCGCCATAACGTTTCCCAAATCCGTTGCGCAGTGCCAACTCGAGGATCAAAGCGTGCTCCAGTGGTATCCAGGGCCAGGACTCCGTAGCTGGGGGTACTGGCCGGGGCCCGGGAACCACAACTGTCGGCTTCGAGTCCAGAACTTCGCGGATGCGATAGTGAGTTACATCGGCCGTGACATCGCGGACTACCACCCCTGTCCGGTCTTTCGCGGTGAACGTCGGGCTCACCAATCTCGACTGCGTTGAGGCAGCTCCGTTGTTGATCGTAAAGTTAAGATCCAAGGGGAAGCGTGTTCCGGTGTTATCGCGCGGAGTTGTTGCGCAGGTAATTGATCGTGGACTGGTACCTAGTTGAATAGTGGTTGATTCAAATCTGACATCTACCGAATGCGGCAGACCATTCTTCAAGACAGACGGGGTGGGAATGTTGAAGCCGTGCAAGCCGTTGTCGCCAATAAAAGTGGCAACGTCCGGCCTCGAGATATTAGCCAAAATTGTGGTCAGTAGTGTTGGGCCGTCATACACGCTTACGTGGATGGGTGTGTTCAGATTATTCAAATCGGCAGCCCAGCCGGCAATAATGTCGCAGCTTCCCAGGTCGAAAAATCCGGTGAAGTTTGCAGCAGTCCGGCGAGGTTCGGGATTCTTAGGGCGTCGAGCCAAGGTCCGTGCACGCGCGGGACAAACACTGATCAGCAGCATCAGCGCAACCAGAGAGCATAAAAGTGGGGTTACGAACCTGCGACGTATTGTAGTTCTTCTCATCTCTTGTTTTCCCTTCCGCATTTGGCGTTTCTTAGCGAGGTCGAATTGGATCGTGAGGCTGAATAAGCAGCGGAATTAATGGCACAGGGGTCAGCTTAAATTCACCCACCACGAACTCTGGTTGAGGTTCAATCCTTGCTTGTATCTGCGCGGGGCATCCCTGCGTTGGACAGCCCTCTGGGGCCTTCTTAAATATTACGGTGAGAGTTTGGGAGGTTCTGCCGGCGGGCACTGTGACACTATTGACCCCTGTCGGACTGAAGTTCGTGCCGGACACAGCTCCAAAGGAACCGCTCGGCGTCAACTGCCAAAACACCTTCTCTCCCCCACTCTTCGCAGCCTCCATGAGGCGAACATGGAACGTGAGCACCTCGCCTTCTTTCGGCCGCGCGTAGTACGCGTTATCCAGGCCAGCGGTGTCAACGAAGTTAGGCGCGACCGCTGAAACGTGAATGTCCGCCGAACCGCCGGACTGTTTGTAGCAATACCGCGCATCTTTTTGGCAGGCGTCTCCTCCAGCCTTATCGCCTAACCTGATGGCACCGCTCACTCGCACTAAGGGTCCGAGAAAGTGAGCTCTTATTTTCGCCTGAGTAGCCGTGTTCTGGGTTAGTGAAACTGACGTTGCTCCCAGACTGCAGTCCGCCACGGGCGAACCGCAAAAAACAGAGGCGTTGTCGATATTGGTTCCGGTGACGGTGAAATCCAGATCGTTGAAAGGTTTTGTTGGGGTGGGAACGTTAACGTTGCTGACACTTCCATTCTGTAGCACCACCACCTTAAAGGTATCGGGGCCGCTGAGTTCCACCACGTAATGGAACTTTATCGTGTAAGTGCCGGACGCGCTATCAAGAACTTCGAGTTGCACAGTCCTGCTGCCAGAGGCGGTGCCAACGTTATTCACATACAAGCCAGAGCCGGGGACTTCCACACTGGTGGACGAATCGATGTACTGGCCTACCAGAGTAATCGTAACGTTGTGCCCCCGAAGCACCGGATAAGGAGATTGAGCGCTGCAAGAGGGTGAGCAAATACCATCGTCCGTAAAGTGACTGATCGTGGCCTTCGCCGCTGAGGCAGTTGCGGCCAGCAAAAGGGTCAGAATGAATCCCTGTATTCCTGTTTTCATAGTGCGATCGTCCTTCCGTGATCGTTAAAATCATTTGCGCGTTTGTCTCTCGCTGTTCTCTTCGGCTGCCTCACGTTCGCATTTCCAGACTCCTCAGTTCAAGGCTGAATGCCCGGCAGGATTGAGGGTTGCGCTTTAGCGTCCTCGCGGGCGAATGCGTTCTTCCACGGATTTGCGGAGTCAACGAAGTCTTCCACCTCCGAACCTTCCACTACCACCTCGTCGACGGATAGCCGGTCCCTCCCGATCCGCCGTCGACGGGGAGGGACTGGGGTGGAAGATCAGTCGACAGCAGGTGTGCGGCGACATTCTCTGGAGCGACTGTGGTAACTGTGGCGGAAATAGAAGCTCTAGTCTGTAAACCGTAAAAACCCTAACAAAGCTGTCCCGTTGGCGTTGTGGCCCGTTACAGTAACGCAGACGTCTTTGGTTCGCGTAGTAAGGACCGTTCCTGATCTGTTCTTGAACGCCATGGTGAGCCGAGCGCAACCAGGATCGAGTGAATCCCAATAGAGCGTGCCGTGAACGTGTGCGGTGGCGACGAGCGATCCGTTGATAGTCGACAATTCCCATGTGACAAAACCGCTGCCCGTGGGTGTGCCCGCCGCGTGCCAACCACCGGATCCGAAGTCGGCCGTGCCTCCGTTGATTAAGACCGGGTCGTTTTCCACGATAAGACCCTGAGCCCACGCCGCGGGTTTCAGCGCTCCGAAGGTAATCGCAATTGCCGTAGCGGTGATTAACCTGGTGACGAATCGATGCTGAAACATAGTGATCTCCTTAATGCGCCGGAATAAATCGACAGGTTGTAGTTAATGAAAAACTCATAACAATAAACGGTCTATCACGGCACCGGCACCACATTGACTGTTGCCGATGTCGTCTGTGATCCAGTGGACGCAGTGATCGTCACCGTAGTCTGCGCAGTTGTGGGCAACGTCTTAAACGTCAGGGGAGTAAAAGTCGCGGACCGCGCGATCGTGACGGTGGCTGGAACGGTCACCAGCTCCGGATGATCTGTCGTTAAACTCACGACCACAGAAGACGGCGCAGTGATCGAGAGCGTTATCTGCGAGATGATGTTGGAGCCGCCGGTCACAGTTGTAGGCCGAAGCGTGAATGACGAGATGGGCGGGGGCGTCTGCTTAATGAGGAGCGTCGTCGAAGCGGAGAGCGACCCGCGTGAGGCCGTAATCGTGACACTCTGATCCGTGCTCGTCGCGTTGGTAGGCGCGTTGACGATAATTCTCTGCAGGGAAGTCTGCGGCGGGACGGCCACCGCCGGTGGCACTTGTAGGATCTCGGGGTGATCCGTCGTCAATACCACCGGTGCTGACCCGGCCGGGTCGGGTTGCACCATCAATGTAATGGCGACTGGTGCGCCAGCCGTCGCCGGCGATGGCTGCGCCGTAACCGCCAGGCTCGGAGTGATCGACAGGTTCGCCGTTATTGGGCTGGAAGTCGGTCCACCACTGGAGCTTCCCGACCCGACTAAACTAATAGAACCACCCGGCACTATCGGTTGCACATTGGGAGGGAAGACGTTGATCGCCACGATCCGAGGGCTGTCGACTGCCCTGGTCATGATTTGGAAATCCTTTCTATCGGCGCCTGCCGCGACATTAATTGAAGACGGAGTGCTCGCGTCACTGCTGCCTTCCGACAGTCCGAGCGTCAGGCCACCAACCGGCGCCTTTCCCGTGAGCACGACTGTTCCAGTGGACGAAGCGCCTCCCGGAACCGATTGTGGATTGAGGGAAAGTTGGTCGACCACGGCTGGGGAGATGGTGAGGACTGCGGTGGGCGCTCTCGCGGCCGGCTCGCCGAAAACAATGGTGTTGCTAGTTCCATCAGAAATGTTTGAAACACCAGAACTTTCCCCAAGGGTTGCGGCGCGTAAGTTCACCACGGTGTCCGTCAGAACTGGGTTCGTGGTCACCACAAATGTTGCCGACGATGCACCGGGTGGGACGCTTACAGCCGCGGGCACCGATGCAGCCGGCGAGGTATCGGCCGGGGACGTGCGGTTGCTAGCCTGGCGCACGGCCGACAGTCGGACCGTGACGCCCCCGCTGGCTGGCGCGACGCCGTCGAGAGTGACCGTCCCGGTTGCGTTAACACCGCCAACCACTCTTCCCGGAGTAATCGCTAATGTCCTTGCCGAGGCGGGATTAACCGTCACCGTTGCACTCGCGCTCTCGCTACCGGAGAGCGCTTGTAGCGTGACGGTGGTACGGCTGACAACCCCGAATGTATGAACCGGAAACGTGGCGCTGACGCTCCCTTCCGGAATTCTCAATTGGGAGGCGCCGATGGCCGCGAAGGTTCCGCCGAACCGGGCGACCTCGGCGTTCGGGCTCCTGAGTGTAATTTCGATTCCTCCAGCGGGCGCTGCCGTGCTCACAGTTATGGTCGCCGTCGTCTGATTGCCGCCCACAACAATCGCCGGCGCAATCGACAGCGCCAGTGGGACGACGGCGTCTTCGTCGGTTTTCCGGAGCGTCTCTAAGCGACCATCCGTGCTGATCGATTTGCCTTTAACGGCGATAGCCCACGCCGTAGAACTCAGCGCTCCGAACGTTATGCCTATCGCGACAGCGATGAAGACCTTTGTGATGAATCGTTGGTGACGCATGGCGAGCACTCCTCCTGCTAGAACAGCCCGTCTGTAATCTTTGCCTTGATGTCCACGTTCTTGACTTTTCCTCTGACGGAACCGTTCACGCGGATTTTCCACGATTGCGAGCCACCGAAATCCTCACACTTTGCCCGGTAACTTATCTTCATGGGCATCCTTGCCTGTGCCTCCTGCACTCTGGGTGGTCGCATCCTGAGCAAAGAGCGAGGTCGCGCCCGCGACCCAAAGGATCAACTGGCAGACCCAGACAATCGACTTGGACCAATGAACCCATTTCATCTGACGGTTAGACATCTGGGATCTCCTTAGTGATTGCAGGATCACTTACACTTCCTTTCGCTGGAAGCGTCTTCGCGCAAACAAACTCGCAATCGAGCAGCTCTTAGCTGAGCAGGCAAAATCCTAAGTCAAATTACTTGCTGCCCAAAACAACGGTCGTATGCCGCAACATTCAAAGGGAAAACCAGGGACAGAGCGGAGCCGATACAGTTCTGCAGTTTCGCGTCAGCCCGAACTTCACAAGCTCGAATCTCATCCTCCTGCTTGTCGGTGGTGTCACTCGCTGCCGTTTTGAAGAAGAGTACAACCTGCAGCGCCCACGACACCGCCTCTGCGGCCACCGCGACGTCCTCGATCTCCAGTCTCAGAATGCGACCTGATGGTGAAGTCTGGCCCTCCTCCGAAAGCACATGCGCGAGCCTGACATGCTTGGACTTCTCAACTTGCCGTCAGGCTCCACGCCAATTGGCTGCTCGTATTCATTTATTGAGTAGCCGGCAACATGGTGAAGGTCGTGATCCGCAAGAACGGCGGCTGATCCGTATTGAAGTTTCCCATGCGTGTTCTCACTTGCGCGTTGCATCCGGCCTCAGGGCAACTACTCGGCGTCTTTTTGAGCCGTATCGTCAAGAGGATCGATTGATCGCCCGCGGGAATTGTGACTGTGTTATCTCCCCTGGGATTGTCACCGGTTGGACTAAACCGCGTGCCCGATCCGGCCGCCTCTTCAAACGAATCACTCGGCACCACCTGCCAACTCACTACCTCTCCACTATTGGAGATACTTCTGCCGATTAGTGTCGGAGAGAACGATTTTGGGGCAAACTTCGCCGGACGCACCAGCGTGATTTTGATCGTAAGGTTGCTGCCCACTCTCACGCTGCTCCCCTGAGGAAAGGTGATCGAACTCACGGCGTTCGGGCCGATTACATGGAAGCTGTTCTCGCCTTTGTCATTGTCGATCCCCGCGTAGCAAAACGGGGGGTGAGTCTTGCAAACGTCATCGTTCAACTGCTTGTCGAAAAGCACGAGCGTCGCCTTCGATTCCGCGAACGGTCCGCCAATGAAATGGACTCTCACTACTGGGGCGGTTGCGCTCTGGGTAAGAATTGTGGCAGTGGCATCGGTCTGTGTCAGGGTTATGGGCCCCTGTGGCACCTGTCCCGATCCCATTGAAAACGTGCCGACCGTGGTGGGAACAACGAACACACCGGCGTTATCGAGCTTCTCGCCGTGCAGTGTGACATCCACGTCGTTGAAGAACTCGGTAGGCGAGGGGACCGAGACGCTGGTAACCTTACCCGCACGCAACACTAAAATCTTGAACGTATCGGGACCGTTCAGCTCCACCAGGTAGTGCAGCTTGATAGTGCGCACTCCTGGCGCAGCATCTGCACTGACGGCGACGCTTACTTTCTTGTTACTTGAGGTGGTGCCAGCCGCGCTCGAAACGGTCACGCCGGAGCCGTCCACCTCCAAGCCGGTGGAAAGATCCACAAATTGTCCATTTACCGTGATGATAGTGGTCTTGCCTTGCCGGATTGGATACGAGAAATCCTTTCCGCATCCGGCGGAAGGGGGGCACAGCTCCCCGGGAGGTCCGATTATCTGGTCAATCGTCGCCTGCGCGGGTGAAGCCTGCAGGACCACAAACGCGCTTACTACGAGCATTCCTTGAATTAGTTTTCTCATCGTTATCTCCTAAAAAGTGAAAAGATCTTTTATCTAGCCTGGGTCAATTGCGACGCTCGTGCACCGCCGACCGCTGCGACTTCAATTTGTAACCAGTCACGCCAGCCAGGGTTGGTTTCTGCGGCGTTCATTTCACAAAGTTAATGACGGACAGTTACCATTTGCGATACCTCCTTGCCGTTGAGCGTCGCCCTGATCTTTGCGGTGGTAGTCTGCGGCACCGGACTAGCCACCAGCGAAAAAGTCTTTGAAGATTCGTTCTGATGAAAGACTAAGGTAACGCTCCCATGCGCGTGTCCAATGGTGCCGAACCTCACGGCTTCGGGATTGTTACTTGTCAGTTCGACGTTTGTGTCCGAGGGCGCTGGAAAATTCAACCTTACAATTCCTTGCGCTTGAAAAGGGCCAAGCTCGGCAGCCGGAAAAATGGCCATAGAGGCCACTTGCAGTGGCTCGATTGTAAAGCTCGCCGTTTTTGTAATGCCGCCTGAACTTGCCTCGACTGTTATGTGCCGCTCAGTCAGGACGGGAAATGTGGTGATCGTAAAAGACGCGTCCGTTTCGCCTTGCGGCACGACAACGCTTGAAGGAAGCTGCACCTTTGGGCTTTCCAAGTCCTCGGGCAAGATGCTGTCGCTACTCAATTGCAGCGTGACTTTGGCGCCGGTCCTGGGCGCGAGAAAGAGCAGATGCGCTCTTCCTACAATCGAGATGCCCCCTCCTACCGAAGTGTCAGATAAACTCAATGACTTCAGTTGAGTCCCTGGTTGAATTGGAATAGGCGTTTGCAGTATTACGGCCGCTGAGATTGCCTTCGTTTGTGGAGTTTCCACAACGATCATCCCCACTGTTAGAAAAAAGATTCCCATTCCGGACAAAGCTGCTCTTTTCATTTGCGTCCTCCCGCCAACCGCTATAAATGTCTGGCCCAACTTGTCTTCTCCATAAGTCATCTCGTCTGGCTGACGAATAGCCTGAGAGCTACAAGCTCGGCGTGTAAGTTATTTCTATCCTGCCCTTAACTTTCGTTTGCGTGTCGTTCTGAACTCTCACCACCCATCTCACGCCGAGGTCGAGGGTTTGCTCCGTGACCTGCTGCTCCACCCTGATCGGGCTTGTCCCCTGGCGACGTGCATAGGTTCTTGACTCGCCGGGATGAATCAGGCTGACGACGAGCGTGACTTGATCTGACGGTCTCGCTAGAACGTCCGGCCCCCAACTGACATCCACCTGAATCCTGCCTGGCGCCGGAACATTGAACGGTATCTCTTGCGCGTTGCCTGAGCCGAGCAGAGTGAACTGCGTGTCTTCGAGCGTGCGGCTCGCGGCGGGGATTGTGATTCTCAGAGTGCCGGAGACCTCAGTTCTGTTCGCATTGGCGTCGTTGAGGATCTTTACCGTCCACTTTGCTTCGTTGCTCGCCGCGAACTTCTCTACGTCCTGGTCGCTGGCTCCGAGATCAAGCCGAAGAACGCTCGTGCCGCTCTTGCTCGCCGCTGTGGTTCCATCAGGCCGAATCAGGATGAGCGTCAACGATGTCGCGACCCGACTGATGGCCGGCGAGTTCCAGTTAGCTTCAACTATAATTCGGCCCGCACTCAACAGGGGAAAGCTGGTGCTGAACTCGCTTCTGGCATCCGCGGAAAGAGCAAAGCGTGTCTCCAGAGTGCGTGTACTGGCACACACTGCGGTAAACATGCAAAACACCGCAATGAGTGCAATAGGAAAGATCTTCACTAGTTTGTGCACCGGTCTCTCGCCTTCTCGGAAGTCTTCTTTACACGCTAATGTCAGTTGCACCCCGCTTGAAACGTACTGTTAAATGTTGGGAGTAAGAGATTCTCTATGTCGAAATTCACGATTTTGACTTGTCCGCCGTTTGTGAGGACGTTGTTGGCGATCCTCACTTTCCAGGAACCTGTCATCGCGGCGTCCGCGGACGTGACTCTGTAAGTGAAATCCACCTTTGGGGTAGACGAGCCATGCTGGGAGAATCCGGTCTCGCCAGCCGCGCGTGTTCCATCGGGTCTCAGGAGATCAACCGTCACCTTGAAAAACTGATTGAAGTGCGGTACGTCCAATGGGTCGGTATCCCATTTGGCTTTGATTCTGAATGTTCCCGTTCCGGCGATGAGGGTGTTGTTTGCGATTCCCAGGACATCATGCCCGGCCAGATTTTTGGTGACTGAACCGTTTGGGGCCAGGCTGAGCGCATCACCCACCATGTCCAGGTTCACCGGACCTGGCTTTTGAAAATCAAACGTTACGCTACCCCACACTGCAGACGGTGGCACCGAGTTATTGGGGGTTCCAACGCGCACCGTCCAACTGCTCGGGCAGCCTACTTGGCTGGTGAAGGTTTCCACAAGAAATTCAAAGGGCACTGAAATGCCAAGAGGCGCGGCCGCAGTGGTGATGCTGGCGGCCGGGGAGCCGCCCTCGGGGCGGATAACATCGATGACCACGGAAATGGGAAGGAGGCCCGAGACTGGATTCAAGACACCCTTCACCCGGGCGGTCGTTCTGGCCGGAACGGTTAAGGTCGCAGAATCGTTGCTACGCGTTGGCCGGTCCGTTCCCGGGCCAAACGCAAAAGGGGTGGCCTGTGTCTCCGCATGGGTGGGAGCGGGACTCAGCGCTCCGAGGGTGAAGGTGATAATTGCCGCGGTAACGGCTCTGATGATAAATCGATGGAACATAGTGATCTCCTTTTTGCGTGAAACAAAGTGTGCTCGAGTGGCGCGCGCTGCCGTAAACATGCTGAACACCACAACTGCTGACGGGAGCCTAGCAAGCGTCGCCGAATTTTTGTCAGCGCACTTTTAGAGACAGGACACCAGTCTGTGCTCGAGTCTCTGCCTTCTCTAAGACCTTTTTGCACTAATGCTGGTCATCAGGTCGGCGGCTCGGTTGTTTGAATGGACCTTCAACCCATACTGCCGAATAACGCGAAAACATTTCACCTAAAATAAGGGGCCGCCTGACTCAAGCAGCGGGTTGCGCGGGATGGTATCGAAGTAGCTTCAGGTAGGCATCGACCACTAATGGATTTTTTTCGACGGGAAAGGTTGGGCTGGGTGGCCTGTCTTCTATCTCTTAAGCGCGATGAAGTAGTAATAACCAACTGCTTCGAGCTTGCCTTTTGTTGCGCCTTTGAGAGCCAACTCATATTCGCCCGCTGAGAGTGACTTGGCTGGAATAGTAAGAGACACAGCCAGTCCGTAGCCTGTCCGTTCCGTCGTGAGGTCGCTCTTGCTCCAAACAAGATTGCCGCGGGCGGTTCGGATCTCGGCGAGATAGCTTTGATAATCCTCTTCTTTTTCAAGTGCGAGGTGGATTTGAACCAATCGTGTTGCTGGGTGAATGATGAGTTTCTCGGGCTCATCCGTTCCTCGAGTGAGACCAGGCGAGAGCACAAACGTGGCGAACGCACTGGGGGCTGTTTCCGCGCGTTGCCGCAGAGATTTGCGCAGAGCCTCAAGCTCATGTTGTTTCTGAATGAGCTTAGCTTGCAACTCGCCACCTTGCGTTCGCAGATTAGCGATTTTCCCTTCCAATTCGCGTTGCTTTATCAATGCATCTGTTTCATTTGAGCGAGTTCGATCAATCGATGAGTCCTGCTCATGTCGTGCTTGTTCAACGCGATGCGACAAGCGGTGATTCTCAATCACCAACCCGACTGCGCCAACCAGAAGTGCTAACGCCGCAAATGAGGTGACAAACGCGAGTCGAATGCTACGTGGACGAAGGAAGGCCTGCAGGGAGTTCCACCACGACACTCGCGGCGGCGCAGTCAATTTTGGTGTCTCGAAGGCTATCAGCGCGCGGGAAAGCGCCGCCGCGAATTCGACACGGTCCCTTGTCCGCCGAGAACCCGGAAAATTCTGTTCAAAGCGACTCCGCTGACTTGCCGACAGGTTATTCTGTACATAATCGTCGGCCAACTCCTCTTCAATGGCGACTACCTGTCTGTAGCAACGGTCGTCTTTGAAGATCTGTTCTTCGAGCTCCAGGCGGTGATCCTCGGACAACTCTCCCAGCAGGAACCGAACTATCTGTTGTTGATCGATTCGTTCCATCATAGCGTGGTGGTATTCCTCTGCTATTTACTGACGTCCTCGGCCCAAACATTTCAGATCCTGCTTACTAGCCCATGTATCGGCTCATGCAGGCTTTTAATTTTTCGCGGACCCGGCAAGCGCGGATTCTCAGCGCATTGAGCGGCAGGCCAAAGCGAAGGGCGACCTCTTTTCGCTGCCTAATCTTTCCCGGGCCATCTCCCTGATAGTACTGAGTAATCAGTTCACGGCTTCTATGCGACAAAGCTGCCAGGCACCTTGTCAGGGCGTCGATTCTGCGTTGGGCCTCCTCGGATTCAGTATCAATCGATTGCGTTGTCGAGAGCAGGTTTAGAGTTACCCGCTCCCTTTCCTTGCTCCTGGCGATTTCAAGCGACAACATCCGCGCGACACCGAAAATATAAGTTGCAGGATCGCGAATCTCTTCACCAGCCGAAATCTTCCTGGCAACTCGGTTCAAGACTTCGTCGGCGTGGTCTTCAGGAAACGAGGAGTCGCGCCAATCGAAATAGCTAATGAGTTTTGCCCTGAGCAACTCGTATTTTCGGCCAGCCCTCTCCCTGTCCGGATCCAGGCAGAAAAGAAAGGTGTCGAAACCTTCCCGAGTTAAGCTCCATTTCTCAAGTAGAGAACGGGCGGCCATTATCTCCAGTCTCCTTCAAGCGTAAAAGCCGCCCAGTAGTATGGAGCCTGCCATCCTCTCTCCGCCCGCAGTTCAGTCTGCGCTACTCTCAGAGCAGCAGCCGGACTCATCTGCTTGCTCAACATCCCTCGGTAAACCCGCTTCATCAATTCCGCGGTCGCGCGATCGTCAACACCCCATAGACTTGCTATGACTCGGGAAGTCCCGGCATACATAAAACCTCGTGTCAATCCAATCAGCCCCTCGCCTCTGATGTCTTTGCCGAGCGCTGTTTGGCAACCGCTGAGGACCACCAGATCCGCATTGAGCCTCAGCTTGTAGATCTCGTGCAGTCCGAGAAAACCATCCCGCAGCTCTCCCTTGCGATCGACCATCGACAGCACCAGACCCGACAACTCGGGCCGCTGCCCATTGAGCAAGCCGTGTGTGGCAAAGTGCAAAATACGGTATTGATTCAGATCGGCTGTCATCACCGTATCTCTGTTGGCGGCGAAGTCACTGAGTTTCAAACTGGTCGTAGCCGGCGCAAGCGCGATGATTTGGTTCGCCTCTTCTCCGCTGAACCGCAAACGAGCGAAGGCTGAAGTTTTAAATTCACTATCGGAGAACTGAGTTCGCGACACGCTATGAACTGTGCTGCTGACCTCCTGCAACTTCGAAACGTTTTCCCCAATTCGAGCCCCCAGTCGTGGATCCTCTTGACTGAAAACCGGATCGGCTATAACCGCGACTGATCCAGGCGCGGGCTTGCGACTCTTCGCTTCGTTCCGCAAGACCGCCAGCACCGAAGCTGAGGCCAGATTCACTATTTCATGTTCAACGACCAGAGGCTGGGGAGATTTGTCTGCCCCTGAAGCGCGCCCGTTAACGGCCCAAGGTTCGGGAAGTGCAGAAAAAGGGACGTACTGAAGAATCCCGTCCGTAACGAATACGAGCCGCTTGTGTCCCAACTGGGTTGCCACAGGTCCAAGCAACATCTGGCTTAAGCCTAAAGACGCCTGGCTGTATTCGGCATCTGCCCGGCGGACGCGCGCAACTCTCTGTTCGGGTGTTTCGCCTCGCGGATGATTGTTTCGCTGAGTTAGCAAATCATAGACGCGCCGCGCAGCCGTTTCTATCTCGCTTCGGTCAGGCAGCGAATAACTGCTCATCGACGTTTTTGTAACCGCCCATAGAAAGCTCCGCGGCTGGCCTAAGCAATACTCAAGCAAGACAGTGTCCCCATCGAGAACGGACTGTTGAATTTCTTGCAAACTTAGTGGAACAGCCTGCGCCAGCGCAGCATATCTGGGATCGTTTGTCCGTATTCGAGCGCGTGTTTCCTGGTATTCGTTACTCAGGGAACGTATGTCATTTTCTACAATTAATCGCTCCGCTGTGGCGCCCTTGTCATTGAGCAATCGCAGCCGATATTGCTCCTTGGCAATAAGCTGTCGCTGAAGAGTGCGCTCGCGCTCAAGCAACCCTGGCGCCAGGTCGGTACGGACGTCTACCCGCGGTTCGAGTAGCAAGTCGAGCAGCCCGCGAGCGTGTGCGCGTTCGTTGATCTCGAGGGCAACGCCGTCAAGACCAGCGGAGGGATTCAGTTTGTGCTGTTGGAACAGCAGATCGATTAACTGAACATAATAATCTCTCGTCACGGCACGATATGAGGTTCGCACATCGGAGTTGGTTATCTTGGCCCATAGTGTGTCGACGATATCTAGTGCCGCTCTGCTATTGAACAAGGCTTCACTGACGTTTCCGAGATTAGCTTGAGCCGCGGCTATCATCCGAAGTGTCTGGGCTTCACCGGTCCTGCTCCCTCGCTCCTTAAATATCTTCAGAGCTCGATGGAAGTAATCAAGTGCCGCGCTGTATTCGAGGCGGAAATAGTAGTTGAGACCGATATTATGAAGCGCCGTCGGACTGTTGGGATCGATCCTGAGTACTTGCTTGAAGTAATCAAGCGCCACATCTTGTTTTCCTAAGTACTCGTAAGCCAAACCCAGATTCACGAGAGTGTCGGTTTCTCCCAATAACTGGCCTGTGGTCCGTCTGATAGCGAGGGCATTAATCAGAAGTGCCAGGGCTTTCTGAACCAGCTCGGGTGAATTTTGCAATTCACCCATAGAGGTGTAGAGGATGCCAAGATTGTTGAGCACATCCGCTTCCCCGAGTTGATTACCGAGATGCCGCCAGACTTCCAGCGCACGATCGAAGTGCTCTAGAGCTCTGTCAAAATCGCCTAGCTCCTCGTAAATGATTCCGGCAGCGTTCAATGCGTCAGCCTCGCCGTAACGGTTGCCGGTCTCCCGCCAGAGGGGCAGCGCCTGATCAACGTAACTCAGTGCTGTTTGATACTCGGCCAAATCGATATACAGGAATGCAAAATTACTGATGGCGAATGCTTCCTGTACTTTGTCGCCAGCTTCACGGGCCAACGGAAGCGACTGGTTGTAGTGCTCGATCGCTCGCTGTGGCTCACCTAATGACCTGTAAATCTGCCCGATAGTTGTCAGTGTCTGGGCCTGACCGTGCAGGTCATTCAATTCTCGTCTGATTGGTAAGGCCTGGTTGTAGTATTCAAGGGCTTTATGTAAATCGCCAATGCTGTAGTATGTCCAGCCCATACCACTCAAAGTCTGTGCTTCTTTGCTCCGATCTCCCAGCGAGCGCCAGAGCGTTAGTGCCTCGTCGTAGTATCCAAGCGCATCCTTCGGTTGACTCAGATTATGTGAAACGGAGCCGAGAACGAGCAGCGTGTAGGCCTCCTCTCGTCGTAGTTCTAGAGTTCGCCAGAGGTCGAGGGCCGAGCGATATCTCTCAATCGCGGCGCGCAAGTCATTGGCGCCGCCATTAACCCGCAAGGTCTCCGCCTCAGCAAATAACCTTTCGGCTGTTGTGCGGCTCTGATCCGAGGTTGTTGCCTCGCGAAGGTCCTCCATTTTGATCGTGTACCGCTTCGCCGTAGAGTCATTTATTAGTGCGGCAAGTTGGATCAAGTACGGACCGCTACTTCGGGCGATCAATGAGACGCGTGCAGGATCCTGAGCGGAGTAGGGTGTTAGCACCTCTAGTATCTTTTCGCCATCCGGTGCAATTAGCTTTACGCTTAAGACCGAATCCCGGTGGTCGATAGCCACGCGAACATACTGGCCGGCGATCATTCGCACTTGGTAGGTCTGTAGATCGCGTCCGCGGATCTCGCTTTCAACCGAAGCGCCTGGCAGCAATATGCGAACATCCCTAATCGCCGAGGTCTGTTCTCCTTGCGTTCCGGCCGACAGTCCAGCCATCAGAACAAGAATGATGAAGCTGCTTTTCATACCCCTATTTCAGATCAGTTGAGATTGAACTCGCGGACCGCCAGCTAGTCTCAAAGGCTCTAAATCTCCTCTTGATGTGAATCAATGGCGGTAGCAAGGTAATCATCGGTGACAGGAGTGGACTCTTCGGATTCTAAGAGGCCTAACAAGACGATCAATGACTGCAGACCCTCATCTGTTAGTTCTTCTCGTGTCTCCGCACGGACCCGATTGATCACCCAAGTTTCGTGTTTCTCAGTTGTAATTACTGTTCTTTTCTTCATCGAGTGGCTTCAACTTAGTCTGCTTATTATTCTTCCTTCGCCGTTTGCGCCTCACCAAACAGGCCAAACCATACCCGCGAACCAAATGAGTCTGGTTTTGAAAGTTTCTGCTCACTTTCTCCACCGTCAAATTCTTTTTTATACCTGAGAGGAAATTTCAATGGGGATAGCCGGAAATGGCCTCTTTCCATTGCCTGCGTAGAGTCTCTGGCCTAGAATGGCCAGCGTCGTCGATTCAAGTCCGATCCCCGCGCGCCCAGAGACTTACTCCGCAACTAGCGCTGAAGTCCTTAACGTCTGGCTAAATTCTTCTAAAGGGATTTCTAAAGACCGTTATGCGCAATCCAGAGAAGCACTTCTACGACTTCGGTCCCTTTCGCTTCGACCCGGATAGACACCGCCTCTTTCGTGACGGCAACCCGGTATCGCTGCCGCCAAAGGCGATCGACGCGCTCCTCGTTCTTGTCCAAAACAAAGGCAAACTGTTGGAACGAGAAACGTTGATGGAAGCAGTCTGGGCAGACAGTTTTGTGGAAGATGCCAACCTTACGGTGGCGATCTCCAATTTGCGCAAGGCACTTGGGCAAAATGGCGAAACAGCCCAATACATTGAGACGATTCCTCGCGTTGGTTATCGCTTTGTGGCGGATGTGCGAGAGGTTCAGGAAACGCCGGCGCCGTTAATTATCGAGAAACACACTCGTTCGCAGACTGTCATTGAAGAGGAATTCCTGGAAGATGCGCCGGCGCGACTTGAAAAGGTGGTTAGCCAGCCAGGGAGATCAGCAGCTGTCTCGTTATCCCTAGTTTTTCGTCAACATACGGCTGCCGCATTTCTAGCGATCGTCACGCTGGTGGGGGCTGGCCTGGGTGCCGTTGTTTACTTGAAACCTGGCGGACGGGAAACGGTCGCGGCAAACAACATCAGGATGCGGTCGATCAGATCACTGGCTGTACTTCCGCCGAAGGTTTTAGGCGTTGCGGGCGACGATCCATCGCTCAGTCTGGGCATGGCAGACGCGTTGATCACAAAACTAGCCGGCCTGCACAAGCTCAAACTGAGCCCTACCAGTTCGATTTCTCGCTACCTCACTGCCAACAACGATTCAGTAACGGTGGGCCACACTTTGGGTGTCGACGCCGTATTGGAGGGAGCTTTGCAGCATGAAGGTGGCAGACTGCGCCTCACCCTTCAGTTGATCGATGTTGCCAGCGCCACAGCGATCTGGACTGGTAAATTTGATGAGGTAGACGCGGACATATTCAAACTGCAGGACTCTGTCTCTCAACAGATGGCGGATGTGTTGTCATTGAGTCTCACTCAGAACGAAAAGACGGAATTAGCGAAGCGGCCGACTCAAAACTCGGAAGCCTATGGGTTGTATTTGAAGGGCAACTACTTCTGGAACAAGCGGGGCAATGAGGTTCTGAAGAGCATCGACTATTTTCGCAAGGCTATCGATCTCGATCCCAATTTTGTTCAGGCTTACGTCGGGCTGGCAAAAGTGACTGCTACCTCGCTCTCCCGGTCGGGCGAAGCCCAGATGCTCGTCGAGAAAGCGCTGCAGCTAGACGACACGTGTGCGGAAGCCCACGCGACTCTCGGCTTCATTCACATGTTTCATCATTGGGATTGGGCCTCGGCGGGCCAGGAGTTGGATCGAGCTATTGAGTTAGATCCCGACTCTTCTGTAGCGCATCATTGGAAGGGAGTTTACTTATCTCTTCTGGGTCGATTAGATGAGGCTAAGATGGAGATGCACCGCGCTCTCGAACTCGATCCACTCTCGCTGATCATCACCGCGGACATTGGTCAGCTACACTACTTCGCGCGCGAATACGACCAGGCCATCGACTACTGCAACCGGGCACTGGCGCTTGACAATGAGTTCTGGATAGCCCACGTGTATCTCACCTACATTTATCGCATGAAAGGAATGGAACAGCAGACCTTTGACGAAATCCTCCGGTCACGGAAGCTGAACGCGAACTCTGATGAAGCTAAGCGTCTTTCTGGAATATTCGCTCGGTCTGGTCTTAAAGGTATAGACAAGGACTACTTGCAGCGTTCCTTAAGGACGGATATTGAGAACGGTATGCGCCCTATAGGAGTAACGCAGTTGTATCTTAATGTTGATGACAAGGAGCAAGCGTTGCGTTGGCTCAGTCGGGCCTCTGAGGAACGAGAGTTTTTGCTACCCTTTATCAACGTCGATCCTTTTTATGATCCCCTGCGTGGCGACCCGCGATTCAAAGAAATCGTTCAGCACATGTCGTTAACGCCACACTCCTAAGTTGAACGTCAATACACACTGATGCTGAAAAGAAAGCGGCTCCCGTTGCATTAGGGTTGGCGAATTGTGCGATAGGTGTCGCGGCGCTTAAGATGTTCCCTCGCGCTCACGTTTGATGCTTCTCGCTCGCGCCCCTTAGCGCATGGCCACAAGGCGTTCAAACAACGAGTAGCCTATGAACAAAACCGTCGTGAAACTCCGACCCACAATCGTCGGTTCCTTGCTGTTAACCGCTGTGACCTTTATAAATGCGCAGCCAGGGATGCCCGCGCCACCTAAGGTCGATCAGTTTGAAACGCGTTGCGGCTGGTTCAGCAATCCGACGCCCGCCAATGTTTCGCTGTATGATCATGACGGCGAATGGATCATCGGCGTGCAGGGTGGTTATAAGGTGGAAGGCGACTGGGAATGGTCGGCTTTCACATCGCGGCAATGGGTGCGGACAAACGTTGGTAGCTACGGTTATGGATGCGTGTGCCTGCGACTCAGAGTCAATCGTGAGACTCATGAAGTATTGGCGATCAAGAGCTCGCGCGCGCGGTCGTTGGCAACGTGTCGTCAGGATCGATCGTTGAAGAGATGGAAACGCCTGTTCGATTGACACAAGTGGGCCGAGCGAAGACGCGCCCGGTCATCTGACGTTTGGCTTTTACTGTGCATCGCCTTTTAGGCTCCAAGTCAGTATCTTTCAGCGAGTTTCTATGTGATGCGACTATAGACGCAGTATTCAGGCAAAGAGCGTCGGCGGGTGACGGTTATACTATCAAGTGTTTCCTCGAATCAATGATGCGAAGTGAAGACGTCCTCGATAACCGGCTCGCTGCGCTCAAACGGCCCACTTCTGATCGTTTGGGGACGGGAGGATAAACTTATTCCGCTACCATTTGGAAAACGATTTAGTAAAGAAATTATTGGTTCCCGGCTTATCATCCTTGAGCAGTGCGGTCATATGCCGCAGGTCGAATGCGACCCGGAATTCAATGCCTCGTTGCTAAAGTTTCTTGGCGGCGACTGAAAACAATCACCTCCGGCTTATGGAGGTCCATAACTTGACCCTACGCTTGTTGCTTCGATGATCGATAAGCCGCGAGCGCCTTCCAAAGGAGACTAGATGGCCACGACTACTAAGAAAAGTACAAAGAGTACGAAGAAAAAGCCTGCGCGAAAAGCCAACGCTGCCTTCATGAAACCCGTGACCCCCAGCACAACAC
>JALYXE010000389.1 GCA_030947265.1 Acidobacteriota bacterium | reverse complement strand
TTCATCCAGCACAACACGATTGTGGAGAAGTATGATGTAGAGCGACGCGAATCAGAGGTCAGTGCGGGCCTAAAGTTTGGATACAAATCTAATGAGATCGGCTTTGGCTGGACCAATGCAGCTTTTGTCGAGCTTTATGCTAACCTGCCAGTTGCGAAGAAAAGGGATGTACTGGACCTTGAGGGATTGAGAGTGCCATAGACGCCCGCACTTTGTTACGGGGTTGGCGCTGTAAGGCGTGCGGACCACGAAAAAGGAGAAGCCGAAAGGCTTCTCCTTTCTTTGTTGGTTATGGGCCTGAAGCCGCTAAAACTTGAACTTCAAGGCGAATTGGAAATTACGCTGGGGGTCCGTATCGCCAAAGGCAGTATGCCCAATATGGCCCGCGTTGGGAGATGGATTAGCCGGGTCTCCGATATTTCCGTCCGGCTGGTCAAGGTTCACATGATTGAACACATTCACCGACTCGATGCGGAACTCCAGTTCTTTGGTTTCGGTGATGGCGAATTTCTTGAACAGCGAAGCATCCGTTCTCCAGTAGCCGGGACCGCTTAGCGAGTTTCTTTTGAGGTTTCCAAATGTCCCCACTGCCGGCCGGCCGAAGGCCTTAGGATTAAAGAATTGAGTCCGCCCTCCGCCTGTGCCTGGATCGCCGGTCAAATCGGGGCGGTTCGGCCCCGTGTCCAGTTCGAGCTGTGACCGGTTGTAACTGACGTTGAAAGGCAGACCGCTCTCGATGGTAGTAGTCGAATTGAACTGGAAACCTCCAACGATGAGATTGAGCGCCCTTGACGGATTCGAGAAATATCGTTTGCCATGTCCGAACGGCAGCTCGTAAGTGTTCGCCAACACGAAGATGTGCGTCCGATCAAAATCTTCTCGTCCGCGATTGAGCGCACGATTAAAAAAGAATTGTTCGGCATCGTTAAAGACCGCTCTCTGCAAAGTGTAGTGAGCTAGCAGAGACCATCCGTCACTAAAACGTTTGGTGATCTTCGCTTGCAGCGCATTGTAGCGGTTGTCAGCGCAGTTGCAGAAGTAGTCGATACCCTGCGTCCAGCCGAACTTGCTAAAGAACGGCTTAAATTTGTTGGGATCACGTCCTGGGAAAAATCCCTCAGCCGTCACCTGGTTAACATTTGCCGCCGGACCGCCACCGGCGAAAGCGTGTGTTCCTTTGTTGCCGACGTACGCCACCTCAACAGAGATTTTATTCGTCAGTTGATGCTGTAGCGTTATGTTATAAGCATCCACGGCGGGTAATCGCTGCTTGAAGGGTAAGGCTCGCGCGAAAACTCCATCCGGCAGGAAGAATTGGCCGCTAGTCGGTAGAGATGTGTTCGGGACACCGCCCGCATTTGATGGTGCATTGAGACCGAAGAAGGCCGTAAAGGCTGGCGGTCCAGCAGCGAGCGTAAAGACTCGATTGGCACTGCCGAGGTCCAACTCCTGCACGGCCAACACGGGAAGATTTTGAGTGACGGAGTGGCCAAAGAGAGAACCAAAAACGCCGATGTCGTAGCTGCGACCGTAGCCCATACGGAGCACGGTCTTATCACTGAACTGATAGGCAGCAGCGAAACGTGGCGCGAGGTTATAGCTGTTTTTGACGCCGCCATTGAGCGGGATGCCGCCCACCCCCGCAACAAGAATCTTGCCTGTGTCCAGATCAAGGAACCCGCCCTTGGCCGGGCCACTTACTGTCTGCGGGTTGATGACGTCTAATCGCAAGCCGTAGTTGAGCGTCAATTTTGGCGTCACGTGCCAGGTGTCTTGGCCATAGTAGAAATGGCGCCATTGCCTCTCACCTGCATCTATCGCCGTGCTGACGTAACGTCTCAACTTCGTCACATCACCCAGCAGGAAGGTGGCGATGCCGAGACCACTCGTCGCTCCCGGCACCGGGTTTCCCATCGCGTCTCGAACCACCCCCTCCGTGCGCGCAGTACTAAAGGAAAGCTCACCAGCGCGGTGGGCGTCGCTTGGTACTCGCAGGTTTTTGGCGTGGCGGAAGTCCACCCCAAACTTAAAAGTGTGGTTTCCGTTCAACATCGATAGGTTTGCGACTGCCTGAAACTGGCTCTCGTCTTGATCAAGAGGGCAGTTGCAGCGATTCACGCCGAGCCCTGAACCTGCGTTGAAACCCCGATCGCCCTCAGCGAAAATCGCAGGCAGACCGGAGGAGAAAGAATCGAAATTCAAGCCCGGAATGCCAGCATCTTTCGCCGGGGTGGTCCCAAAGTCAAACGGTAACACGTTGACTTTGTATCTAAAGTAACCGAAGCGGAAATCTAGTATCTTGGACGAGCTGAAGGTGTAGTCAAAACCGATAGCGAGACTCTTGTTGCGCACTTTTGATGTGCCACCGAGAGAAACAAGTTCCTGACCGCCACCAGTGCCAAAGGCGGTCGGCCCGCCCCGTTTGAAGTTAGCCCAGCTAAATCGTCCAAAAAAATTGAGGGAATCCGAGATACGGCCGTCCATGCGCACGTCGAAAGTGTCGTTGTTGAAAAGCTCGCTGCCTGAGGCAGCGAAATTATCGCGAGTGCCATTTTGTGACCCTGGTGAGTTAGGCACAGGGATCAATTTCAAGATGTTCTGAGCCTGCGGCGACAGTTGCCCTGCGGGGATCACATTGCCGGCGAACTGACTCCGGGTGGCAACGCTGGTGCCGGTGGCGGGATCGAAGATGGCGACTCCATATTCGCTCAGATCTCCGGTACGTGCCTTGAGGGTTGGAACAGTGAGCAATCGCGTTCCGCCAACTTTACTGCGCAACCCCTGGTAGTCGGCAAAGTAGAAGAGCTTATCTTTCTTGATCGGTCCTCCAATTGACGCACCGAATTGGTTCTTGATCGTATCCGGCACGAGCTTACCCGTGATCGGATCGGCCTTGAACTGCGTAAACGGATTGCGCGCCTGGAAAACGTCGTTCTGCCGGAAGTCGAAGATGCTGCCGTGGAGTTCGTTGGTGCCGGACTTGGTCTGCACCGAAACGACGCCCGCGATGGCTTGACCAAATTCGGCGTCGTAGTTCTGCGAGGTTATTTTTGTCTCGCCAATGGCTTCCAGGTTCGGGTTGATAACAATGATACCGAGGATCGGGTCACGGTTCTCGGTCCCATCCAACTGGTAGCCGGTGCCGCTAAAGTGCTGGCCATTCACTGTTATCTGAGTCGACCCTTGTGGATTCTCACTTGCCGCATGCTGCCACCCATTCTGCTGCGTCCCTGGGGTTAGAAGAATAAATTTGGTGAAGTTGCGGTCAAGAATGGGGAGATCAGTAATCTGTTTTGTCTCGAAAGTTGTCGCCACATCAGCGCGGTCAGTCTTGAGGAGTTGTCCTTCGGTTGCTGAGATTGTCACCGTCTCGCTGACTTGCCCGGTTTCGAGTGTGACATCGGTCTTCGCCTGAGTATCAACGTTCACGACAACCGTGGGCAGTAGCCCTTGCTTATAGCCAGTCTTCTCGATGGTCACTTTGTATGTTCCGGGAAGTAAGCGATCCTTAACATACAATCCGGAGTCGTTCGTCGTCGCCGTATCAGAAGTATTTCTTTCGATACTCGTAATAGTGACGATAGCACCGGGAACGACCGCTCCTTGAGCGTCGGTCACGGTACCGGAGATGCTTCCATACACAGCCTGAGCACGAATATCTACCGAGAGAGCGCCGACAAATAGCAGGCTGAGCAGGAGCAAATGAAGTTTGCTTTTGAACATAGGGACATCTCCTTCAAGAAATCTGTTTTTTAGCGGAATGTTTGCTGTCAGAAGGGCTACCCGTAAAGATCGGCCAACCGTTTTTAATTCCCGCGTAGTGAAACGTTTAGCTCCTGAAACCATGGTTGGTGAGATGGAGCGATTCCTGGATATAATGAATCCGTTTTCCCCTTGATAGCGATAACTCGGTCAAATTAGGTTGACCAGGGCGATCGCTATAATGAACATCCACGCTGTATTACTTAAAAAGAATCACGCAAATAGATAGCCAAAACCTTAGTCCTAATCTTAGAAAACTCACCAAACGCTTGCAGATACTACAGAACTTTTCATCAACCTTGTTGCAGGAGACAACAAACTAAGCCGGTAAACGCCTCTTTGAGAACAAAAATTTGGATAAATAACCAACCGCTTGGATATAGCAATGGCTTCCTTCGCTCGCAATTTTAACAACGTTGGTCGGCGGCCTCCGGGTTGACTCACCTTCAACCTCTTCAACCAGGCGCTCGCTCTTCAATGCTTCCAACGATTTGGGAAATGGTGGATCGTCGCAAATCCGTTTCCCTGGCAATTTCGGGCCCGGGAAATGGGCTCGCGCTCGCGCACATAATTCAATAAGATCTGGCGATTCATGCCGCGGATTGTGTTGAGGCGGGCCGCCTGGGCCTTTCTCAGATCGAGGCGTCGCACGTTCAAGCTCCAGTCGGCACAGAGACATTGTTCCCTAAGCTGGTGAGCTGCTATTTGACGGCGCCCTTACCTTGAATGATTGTTACTATTTTATTGATCGTCGGGACATCGAATGCTTCCATCGTCCCATTGGACCACTGGATTTCGAGCTTATCGACCTTTGTCGCCGCACCCAGCCCAAAATGCAAAGTCATGTCATTTTGTGAGCAAAAAACGGCGCCGCTAACTACGTCCAGACGTTGTCGCATCTTTCCGGTAGTCAGGTAGGCGATGCTGCCAATTGCATCTCTCGGGGTCTTCTTTGCCACGTCGCCCACCAGGCGCAGGTCCAGCCAGTGTCCGGTAGGTGTGGCTACATTTCGCAAAATCGTGGGCTTCGAATCCAGGTTATTAATAACCAGGTCCAAACGACCATCTCCATCCAGATCGCCAATGGCTAGACCTCGGCTTGACCAGGCACCGGCAAGAGCACTCCCGGGCGCGGCCCCGACACGTTCAAACTTGCCATTCCTAAGATTGCGGAACAATAACGGCTGTTGACCGAAGCTCGTGCCCCATTGGTTTGAATCCACTGCGGGATATACGTGACCGTTTACCACGAAGAGATCTAACCAGCCATCGTTATCAAAATCGAGAAAGCTTGTTCCCCAACCGAGAAACGGAATAGTCATTTCGCCAAGTCCCACCTGGAAAGTGACGTCGGTAAAGTTTCCATCGCCGTCGTTGTGATAGAGGACGTTCGAATCGTCGGAGAAGTTTGTGATTTGGAAATCGACGCGGCCATCGTGATCGTAATCGCCGATAGCCAGTCCCATGCCGGCTTGTTCACGTCCATTTTCGTTAAGTGCTACTCCTGAAGGGTAGCCAACCTCTTCAAACGTGCCGTCTCCCTTATTTATGTATAGTTGCTTGGGCGTTGAGTCGTTCACGACTATCAAGTCGAGCAACTTGTCGTCGTCCACATGAACGAACGCCGAACTAAAGCCGTAGTATTTTTGCGGATCATTCACGCCGGCCTTGACACTTGCATCTTCAAAGGTGCCGTCAGACTTTTGATGGTACAGAGTGTCACCTTCACCGGGTAGACCGCGTGGTCCACACATCACTGGTACTCCCCGAAACTGGCAAAAGTTTTGACCAACGCCTCCAGGCTTCCCCGCCTCGCTTGGACTCGGCGGCAGATTATTGAGATCGATTTCAGCGTAACCGGGAACAAAGAGATCGAGCCGGCCATCTCCGTCGTAGTCTCCCCAACTCGCGCCTGTGCTCCAGCCTTTTCGTGCGACCCCGAGCTTCTCGGCAACATCTGAAAAAGTGCCATCGCCGTTATTGTGGTAAAGACGAGAAATTCCGAAGTTAGTAACGTAGATGTCGGGATGCCCATCGTTATCGTAGTCGCCTACGGCAACGCCCTGACCCCAACGTTCATTAGCCACGCCTGCCTTGTCCGTTACGTCCTCGAATTTCCAGTTACCCAGATTGTGGTAGAGCGCGGCGCGCGGCGGTTTTTCCTTGCCTTCCATTGCCGCGACAGTAGAACCATTTATCAAATAGATATCGGGCAATCCATCTCCATCATAGTCAAAAATCGCCACCCCACCTGACGTGGTCTCAAAGATGTAGTTCTTTGCTGGGCCGCCTGACCGGTGCTTGAAATTTGCCATCGCCGTCTTATCTGTGACGTCTTCAAATACGATGGGACCTTTGGGGTCAGTGACGCCCACTGTGCGGCGGGAAGAATAGTTCACAGGCGTGCCGGTTGAGACGCCGGTACCCTGTTGAGGTTCTGGCTTCTTCGCCGGAGGAGTTTGGGCAAGAACAAGCAAAGAGCCTCCAAGTAAAGCAAGAAGAAGCACTAACGCAAGCGGTCGGAGCAGCGCCGCATGACCAGACTTTATCCAGAACATCTTATTTCAGGTATTAAGCAGGACTTAGATCCGGCGGTTGGGGAGACCAGCTCTTGCCGAACGTAAAGTCGATCAATTAATCCACAATTCACTATCCCCTGGAACCCGACCGAAAATACGCGGGCATCTCATGACTGTCAACATAGAGCGGCCGTCGCAAGTGGTGTGGCTCGGAGTAAAAGCTTTAGTTTGCGGTGGCTAAGTCGGCAGCCTAAAGGC
>JALYXE010000359.1 GCA_030947265.1 Acidobacteriota bacterium | reverse complement strand
GTCTATGACGTGAGGGTTGGCGACTATGCGCTCGTGACGGCAAAGAATCACAAAGAGGATATCACAGTTCATTTCGAAAGCGGACGCGAACTCACTTACAACCCACAGCGACTTTCAGGCGTGAGCGTCTATCGCGAAGCAATTCGTGAATTCGCAGAAGGCGACCGCATTCAATTCCGCGCACCATTCACCGAAAAGCGCGTCGCGAATGGCGAATTAGCAACCGTCGCTAGAATCGGCGACGAAGAAATGACGGTAAAGCTCGATAGTGGCCGAGAAGTCGGTTTCGAGACGGAGAAGTTTCGTCACCTAGACCACGGTTACGCGGTTACGAGTCATTCGTCGCAGGGAACAACGGTTGATCGTGTCCTCATCAATGCCGACACGAGCGAATCGCGGGTCTTGCTCAATGACCGAATGGGTTACGTCGCGGTATCGCGAGCACGAGAAGACGCGACCATCTACACGAATTCGATTGAAGAGCTGAGAGGTGCGCTAGATCGGAGGGTCGATAAGGAAATGGCCGTTGAGGCTGTGCATCAAGCGGAACAGCACAAACACGATTTCAAAGACGAGCAGAACCCTTACGAAGGCCAGAATCAGGAATCGTTGGAAGTAGCCCATGGCCACGAACAAGACATGAATGATCAATCAAACAATCGCGCAGCCGAAGCGATTGAGACGGAGGAAATGGAATTTGAATTAGTGTAGGAACTTTTCAAGGTTTTTGAGAAATGAGTACAAACTTACAATCCACCACATCAGTCAACCGACCCCAGCTTCTAAAAGTCCCTGAGGTTGCCCTCCTATTGAACGTCAAGCCACGCACCATCTACGAGATGGTTGCACAGCATCGCATTCCCTATCGCAAACCGCCAGGAACGAACATCTTGCGCTTCGATCTCGATGAGATCTTGGCGTGGACGCGCGGCGAAAATAACAAATGACTTCAGCCTTAGTTGCTGCTACCATGCGCTCGTTTTCTCTTGGTGGCTGCAACGTCAGGGAGAACATCATGTCAGTT
This sequence comes from Acidobacteriota bacterium, assembly GCA_030947265.1. Lineage (GTDB taxonomy): Bacteria > Acidobacteriota > Blastocatellia > Pyrinomonadales > Pyrinomonadaceae > PSRF01. The sequence goes on along the minus strand of JALYXE010000359.1, from coordinate 6,309 downwards.
TACAAGAGGGGTAAGAAAGGCACGCATTGGCATTACTACTTCCGGGTGCGTGGCGTGCGTTACCGAGGGGTAATTCCCGAGGCGCGCACGAAATGGGAAGCAGAACAAGCAGAGACCAAGATCAAGCGAGAGATCTTTGAAGGTCGTTTCGGCCAACTCGATATAGGCAGCGAGAAATTAGCTGACTTCATCGAAAAGGTATTCGTGCCTTGGTCCAAAGCGAATAAGCGCTCGTGGAAACATGACGAGTTTCGAGCCCGTACATTCCGCGAGTATTTCGGCGGCAAAACCTTTCGCGAGATTTCGCCACTGTTGGTTGAGAAATTCAAACGTGATCGACGCGAATCGATCACAGCGCGGCAGACGGTTCGTAGTTTAGCCTCAGTCAATCTCGAGCTTAATCTACTGAGTAAGATCTTTAATCTAGCGATTGATTACAAGGTGACGGACACGAACCCCTGCATGAAAGTAAAGAAGTACGTGTTGGACAACAAACGTTATCGTTACCTCTTGCCGGAAGAAGAGCCCGCGCTGATGGCCGCTCTTGAAGGGCCACGCGCACATCTGAAGCCGATGGTAAAGATAGCGTTGGGGACTGGAATGCGGCTTGGCGAGCAACTTCGTCTTTCTTGGGACAGAGTGGATCTGTCACGAGGAGTCCTGATCTTAACCAGGACGAAGAGTGGCAAGGATCGTGAAGTCCCGATGAATCCCGAAGTCTTTGAAATCCTCAGTGCTCTCCGCACACAATCAACCGGACGAGGGTACGTGTTTAGTAACCCTCATACGGGAGAACGGGTGAAGGAGATCAAGAAGGGATTCAAGACCGCGATGAAGATAGCGGGAATCGAAGGTCTGGTTTGGCACGATCTGCGTGCTACCTTCGGGACCCGACTTGGTGAAGCTGGCTTCGATGCCTTTACAATCGCGGCGCTAATGGGACACTCTGACATTCACACGACGGCTCGTTATGTTCGTGCGACGGAGAGAAACAAACGCGCAGCGGTCGAGGCGGCGATGCTCAGCTCCAAAGAAGTTGTCCACAAATTGGCCACACGCCCACCACGGCCACTTGCGCTCGCCGCTGTAAGTTGTTGAAATATAACACATGGCGGGGTAGCTCAGATGGTTAGAGCGTGGGATTCATAACCCCAAGGTCGGCGGTTCGATCCCGCCCCCCGCTACCAATAAAATCAATGCTTTAGCCCACCCATGATTATGCTCAATCAAGCCGTTGCCACAATCTTGCCACAACTGGACGGAAATTCGATCAGATTTCCGCTCGGATTGTGGCAAAGCATCTCAACGGCCGTACGCCTCTGTTCTATCGTCGAATGAGTGTAGTCGTCGGTGATGTCGCGTGGTGAATGGCCAAGCAACTCACGTCTGACCGTCTTGTTCACTCCAAGTGCTTCCAACTTGCTGTTGAACCAGTGCCGAAGGGTATGGAAGGTAACTCCATCCGGATCGTACTGGCCGTACTTCAATCCAGCAGATTTGCAGGCGCCGGCGAAACCCTTTTTCACTTCCTTGATCATCTCGCCTGTCCTACCCGTCTTGCCGCCCTTGCTGCTGGGAAAGAGGTAGTTGGTAATGGTTGCGTCATTAAGTTGATGCTCGACAATTGCGCGAGCCTGCCTGTTTAAGGGAATCACACGAGACTTTCCGTTCTTGCTCTTCGCCACGATAAAGCAGTTCCGAGGAACCTCGTGCGACTCTCCGTCGATATCGATCCACTTCGAATCTGGATCGAGATTGACATGCTCGCGCTCCAGCCGACGCAATTCACCGAGACGCAACCCGGTGTTCAAATCAAAGAGTACAACCGGACGTAAGTGCGCATGCCGTCCGGCCAGGCCCTTTTCGATTAACTGCAACTCCTTCTGATCATCCAAGGGACACCGCCGGCGATTGCGCGCCCTAATCAACTTGCGGATGGTTTTCGGGAGCGCTGCCACGGGATTCTCGGTGGCCACTTTCTCTCGCATCGCCATCAGGAAGATGGACGAAAGCAAAGTAACCTCGTGATGGACCGTGACAGCACTACGCACCCGCGTTGCCTCACTCTTCTGGCGATACCTTTTCACCTTTGACGCGAGCCGCAGTTTGATAAAACTGATGACTTGCATCACTGTGATGTCATCGAATTTCTTGCTGCCGAAGTGCTCGGAGAGCATCTGGCATCTGAACTCGTCATGCTTCCATGATGCCTTATTCTCTCTGGAGTACTTCAGGTAGACTTCCTCGACAAACCGATCGAATCGATCCAATCCCTCCGGCCTTGCGCGTTGGCCCAAACGGACCTTGCGCCTCTCCTCGTCTTCGAGTTCCTTTGCTTTGGTTTTAGTCTCAGCATCAGAAAAGACGCCATAGTAACGCTGGCCGTCAATCATGAACTGGTAATGGTAATGCTGACCGCGTCTTCTTAGTGTCATGCTTCTAGCCTTTCCGCGAACGGGTTGCAGTCAGGTTGAAGCGCGGAGAGCATACAGCGGGACACCGGTGTCCGTAAAGGTTTCATCTGTTAACAACCTCGCGCAGGTGCGAAGACTGTCGTTTACCGCCGGTCTTCCTTTGACTCTTCCCGAGTGGCTTGATGGTGGCCGCCCACTTGAGAACCTCCTCGCGATCAAACTGAATAAGCCCGTCAAGATTCAGATGCGGCACCGGATGCGCCGTCTCTTGCTTCTGTGCGCGTTCCAATAGCTTGCCGACGTAGCCTGCGGAGCAATTAAACAAAAAACACAATTCCGGGATTGTAATGAACATCTTCGCGCCGATACGTTGAAGTTTCCGTGAGATCTCTTCAGCCTCCGCATCGTGAACGACCGGGCGAGTCTCAGAAGACACTCGCTCAAGCACCTTCTGAGCAATTTGCTCAACCAGGGCCGCTGGGATTTCAATGGATAAGTTGGTCATCGTTCCCTCATCGTTTCACCTTTTCGAAAACCTATCTGTAACGCGGTCGAAATAAAGAACGCATCGTCTAATTTGACCGCACCAACCGTAACGCACCTTCTGGACGTAGACGGTGCTAATGAGGCGCGAGTAAGCGAGCCGGAGCGCGACAATCCTCTCTCCCTGCGTGAGGACACCCCGCCCGGCAGAGGCCTGCCGCGAGTTTTTCGTCAAAAACCTCTTTTGAAATTCCCCGAATGTGCTCATCGAGCAAAATTTTGAGATTGTCGTTGTTCCCGGCAGTCATGCTAACGCTCCTTGAATTTTCGTATCGGAGAAATCAAACTGTTCGTGTAGTTATAAAGAATCGGACCTGCGCTCCTCATTTGCTTCGAATAGTAATTGCGCTCAAGAATTCAAGTCGTGTGCCAGGAGCTGTTAAGGGCGGTCGGAGCGATCAGGACTGTCTGAACGTTGTGAAGCATGCCATTTTCTGGCTGATTATCGAGGAGGGAAGCCGAAAGAATTTATTTACGGTTGGGAGGACAACGGAATCACTGTTACAAATCGATCAGGTCCTTATACTTTTAGTAACACATGGCCCACGGAACCTGAGGAAAGAGCCCATTGGCTTAGGGGATCGGCGCTATGTTTGTCGTAGGTCAGAGGTGCACACTGATGAAGAATAAACAAATCGGCGGACGACATCGAGTCTTCTCCAGCGTCATCACTCTTGCTGTCCCTTAATCTCCTTGGCCTTGCTGTATGCGAAGTCTTTCACGCGGTCTGTGTGAGCTTTAAACCGCTCGGAAATCTGCCTTGCGTTCAATCCCTTTTCTTTCAGCGCAGATGCTTTCTCCTCCCATACCAACTCTCTGCTGGCGCGAGTTTCAGCAAGCGTGTCTTGTAGCAACGCCAAGCTGACGTCCTGAATCCGGAGTGAGGTTTCTCCCTGACGAATCAGTTTGAGCAGGAGAGTCTGGATCGTTTCTAGCGTCTCGGCTGACCCCTCCATCTGCCGACCTTTTGCGACTTCAGGCTTTGTTGATTTCCGGCGCCGTGCGGCTAAGGCCTCGTCTATCAAATCCCTTAAGACATTTGTTTCTGATTTCTCGCCAGTCTCTTCCATGATCTGATTAATCGCGTATACCTGGTCCGCCCAAGGACCAAAGCCGTAAATCTTGCCCTTCGAAAGGACTCGTTTGCTACGTTTCATGTTCGGTTCCGCGACCTCCTGTTGTGTTCTATGAATCCGCCGACAGGCGAGTGTACTTTAAGAGGTAAGTCATTGAAAGCACATAGACTTGTTGAAGACTTTAAGGACTTTAAAGGATTTCTTTAAAAACTTAAAACTTTAAAGTCCTGAGAGGGTGGCACTTGTGGCCAAGCCACATCGCGAAAATCATCCCTATCCTGTCTGCTCATTTAAAACTGACTTTAAAGACTTCTTGAACCACTCGCACAGCCGAGACAGCCAGCAGAATTCCTTCTCGGTAGTCGAGAGTCAATTGGTCGGCAGTCAGCAGCAAGAAACCGACCTGATCTGATGTGTTCAAGGCGAGAATAAGCTGGAACCCTTCGCAAGGACCGGGGGGCGCGCTGAGACGCGCCAAATCCAAACCTCACCCTACTATAGCTAGAGGGGTTTTTGTGTTCATTTAAACTAAAACTGCCTCATGAAGAACATCGTCACGAAGGGATTAGGGGCACTGGTAGTCAGCGGGTTTTGTTAATGCTGGTTATTAGCGCACGAAGGTGGAGAGAAGTCTTCAATAGCAGAAGAACTAAGACAAACCATGATAGATATGACGAGCAAGGTTTGCGTGATATCGCCGGCGCAAGGTCCCGAGAGGTATTCGCGGCAATGGATTGACTCTCTCCCATCGCCTCCGCAGTCGCGCGACAACTTTCGGACGTAGGCGCATGAGCCTCCGGAAGCGGTCTTGATTCCAATCGGCTCGGGCTTCCCTCACCTCGTTCTCGATCCGCATCAACAGAGTCATAGCCTGAGCCGCGAGTTCGCGATCGGGCGATAAGGATTTCGGCGGGGAGGTAGTTATTACTGGGTATGTGTAACAGCGGATAGTCCGAGTCGAGCCGTTGGCATTCACTCCGCGTGACGCGGCGATTTCTTCAACGCAACTGACAATTGCAAGAGTGGGCATTGTCTCACCTCATTTGAAGTCCAGGGCCAGTTGAATTTCCTCAACGTCTCGGCCGGGTTGAGACGAACGGTCAAAATAGAGAGCCGGCAGAGCCAACGCCGACTCAGTCTGATTCGATTCTTCGGAATCGTTGTCAGGTGTTGGTGAAGGCTCAACTAAATGCCTGAGTGCGTCCCAGGCCCTTTCCAAGGTCTCGGCGCTTCCCCAACTAACGTGTTTAAGCTGATCCTGCCAAGACTCGCCGGGCGTTGCGCCAGTCTTATCAATGACTAGAATCTGCACGTCCGGCGCGGCTCCGCACATCGCATACTCACTGCCGCTGAGAGTGAGGTTTGCGCGGATATTGCAGAGACAAGCGATGCGTTGCCACCATTCGCTAAAGCTCGGATGGTGAAAGCTCATTGCCTCGCTAACAATCGCAACTAAGCGCCCGCCGTCCTTGAGTCTGCGTAAGGCGCTGGCTACGTGACCCGCTCCGTAGACTGGATTTGTTTTCGTGAGTCTCCCGCTCGTTGAACTAAACGGCGGATTCATCAAGACGACGGTCGGTTGAATCTCGCCAGGTAGCAGGTCGTCGATGAACTCAGCATCAAGAGGGAACGGATCGAAGTTGAGAACACAGCGCAGCAAAGAGAATCGGCGCAAACTCGTCTCATTACAGATAACCTTCGCGCCAACTGCGCGAGGCCAGATTGCGAGGCTGCCCGTTCCGGCTGACGGCTCCAACACAATATCAGTTGGCTTAGGGCTCAACAGTCGCGCGGCAAGGTAAGCGAGCGTCGGCGGTGTCGAGAGTTGCTGTAGCTCGGTCTGCCCTAAAGTGCGATCCGTTTGTCGCGGTAGTCGCTTCATCAAAGGACGTAAGACGAAGCAAGCGCATCTGCTACGTCCATCTGCATTAACTCTCGTGCGTGTTTCTCTAATAGGTAATTGTTGACCGCGATTTCTAGGGCGTCGTAAGCATCGCGCGAGGTGTATCTCCCTTGTGCACGGGCGCCACCAAAGACTCGGTCTGCGGTTCTGGTGAGTTTCGGATTGTCGAACGGTTCTCCGTCCTCTATGCGTTCTTCCAGTTCGGCAATCAGTTCGTGAATGTTGCAGACAAGGGCGTTTGTCCTGGCGCCGCATAAAGGTATATTTTCTTCTCGCATCTGGCTCCGCTCCTTTGAAGTCGGACAAGTCACGGTGTAAGCGGCGCGGGTGGTAATCGCACCCGCGCCGCTCTTTTCATTCGTTGCTGCTAGTA
>JALYXE010000320.1 GCA_030947265.1 Acidobacteriota bacterium | reverse complement strand
CAGTTGCTCGCGTCGAGTAATACAAGATCTGTGGACAGTCAACGTAAAGAATTCTCTGTGTGACCTTTGTGCACTTCTGTGTCTCTTGGTGAATTTGCCGTGAAAAACCACTCATCACGGAGACACAGAGAACACAGAGGAAGCATAGAGAAAGAACGAAAGCTTTGTTTTATACCGGCGGTTGACTAATCAATACGCGCCTCTAAACTAAAACGCAATGCATGAAAATTGAAGGTACACATCATCTCAATGCGCCTCGCGATCGCGTCTACCAGTCACTAATCGATCCCGAAGTTCTACAGCGTTGCATTCCTGGGTGCGAGCGTCTCGAGAAAACGGGGACGAACGAATATTCCGCAACCATTGGCGCCGGTGTTGGCGCCATCAAAGGCGTCTTTACGGGAATAGTTCGACTTGAAGATATGAGGCCGCCGGAGCACTATCGACTCGTCGTGGAAGCTAAGGGTACGCCTGGATTTGTGAAAGGCTCAGGCGATTTCGATCTTGGGGCAGAAGCTGAAGGAACGCTAATCAAATATACTGGCGATCTTCTGGTGGGGGGCATGATTGCGAGCGTCGGTCAGCGCTTGATTCAGGGAACGGCTAAGATGCTCGCTTCGCGCTTTTTCACTAAATTGGAAGAGGAAGTAAAAACGGCTCACGTCAATGAGACTGCGTGAAAAGCCAAAAGGGCATATCCACGACTTGAACCGTCAATTTGGGATCGCGGAGTTTTCACACAGGGGCTATCCCGCGGGATCCACCTCCTGATGTTCGACGCCTGCCTACTTCACCGCGCTCCGCGGCGTGCTCTGGTAATGAAGTCTTCAATATCAGAAATTTTACGCGGCAAAGCTTCGGTCATCCACTTCACACCTCCGGGCGTGATAAGCATGTCGTCTTCGATTCTGACTCCAATCCCTTTGTACTTCTCAAATGCCGGCCCAACGGCAGCAATGAACTTTTCGTTTTCAGCATTCTTCGGCAAATTATCAAGCGCGTCCGGCCTAATGTAGATCCCGGGTTCGTTCGTGAAGACCATTCCAGGTTCCAACCTCGAACCGTAGTCGCCTACATCATGCACGTTCATTCCCAGCCAGTGGGACGTGCCGTGCATAAACCAAATGCGATACTGGTTCGAGTCTCGATCTGTAATTAACCCGAGCTTCAATAAGCCATCTTTGATCACTTCGGTAGCTGCACGATGCACGTCTGAAACCAGCGCGCCGGGTCGAGCAACCTTCGCCCCAGCCTCCTGCGCGTCATAAACAATCTGATAAATTTCTGCCTGCGAAGGCGAAAACTTTCCGCTAACGGGAAAAGTCCTCGTTACGTCGGCCGAGTAGTGATCATACTCAGCGCCCACATCCATCAGCAACAAATCTCCCAGCTTCACGGGCCCCTGCGATTCTTCATAATGGAGCGTAGTGGCGTTTGGCCCACAACCAACGATTGAGGGGTAACCCCAGTGATCGGCGTTGCGAAGTTTGAAGGTGTAGGCGACCTGCGCATCAACCTCATATTCCCACTTTGCTACTTCTGCTGCTACCCAGGCGCGTTCGTGCGCTTCAGTTGTAATGTCGATCGCATGCTGCATCAGCGCGATTTCCAGCGGCGACTTTCGCAATCGCAGCTCGGCAAAGATCGGGGAGACATTTTTGATACTGTAGTTCGACGCTGACTTGGCCCATTCAGAGGCGAAGCTTTGCTCTTGCTTGTATTCCCGGCTTTTAGCATCACCCGGCATCAACAGATAAAGCTCGCCTTCATTCCTGCTGGCCGCTTCAAACAACTTCTCAAAACCTGAAGCCGCACTGATATCACGAGGCGAGGAACTTGACGACAATAATATCTTTTCAGGCTTAGGGCGATAAGACTGGCGGTTATGAAGTGCCTGAATGAACGGCTCAAAATCACTCGATTCCCAGATCTCTTTGATGCCGGATAGCTGACTTGCTTCGGCTGGACTATACATGTGACCGGTCCAGGTTTCAGCCGCGGGATTACGGCGGGGCAGGAAAAGAATTTCCGGGAGTACGTTATTGCTCGGAGTCAGAACCAAGGTCGCGCCCTTTTGCTTTAGATTCGTGAGATAGTAAAGATTATTTTCCTGGCGGTATTCATAATCGACGTCGTTTGTATAAACGCGGGGTTCGGTGCTGAACAGAAGAAGAACTGCTTTTGATCCGATCGACTGGGCCACTCGTGCCCGTCTGCCTGCGAGCTCAGCAAGTCGCGTCTTCTCATCAAACACGGGCGCCGTGGGCGCCATTCGAATTACCGAGCTCTTACTAATTTCAGTGGAGTGCCCTCCCGCGAACAGCGGCATTGCCAGGTTCAGCAAAAGGGCGACAAGTCCGCACACCATTGGGACCTTTACCTTAATCAATTCCATATTCTCTCCTCGCGCTTAAGGTATATCGAGTAATGCAGGAAACTTAGGTGGGGAATCATCCAGGAGCCCAGCCAAACCGGAGGACTCAGCGGAAACGCTTCCTCCGCTCGATTCTTTCACCGGGCCGAAAAACGCGTCTACTGCCGTCCGGCAAAATCAAGACGCGCGTGCCATCGGGACTTGTGATTAGTTGTGTACCGTCCGGGAAGTTTCTAATCGCAACACCGCCAGTTCGCCTTCGGCGTGGGCCCACGCGTGATTGGTCGGGTTCGTATGTTTCGGGTAATGATGGCTGCGCCGGCGTGTTTTGCGGAAGAGGGGATCGCACGATCACTCTGGGCGGCGTGCGGACTGGCACGTCGGGGACATTTGCGGCCTGCTCCACAATCTTCTCACGGCTCTTAACAGCCTTGTCATCTTTCTTCGCCAGATCAGTGGCCTCGACGCGCTGACTGGAAGCGTCAGGTTTCTTCGCTTGTTTTACCGCGTCAGCAAGAGTTTGCGTACTCGTGGTGGAGGTTGCTGCCGGCTCGGGAACGATCGGGTTCCCGGTTGCGGGCTCGGCGCCAATTTTAACCGGCACCGTATCTGCTGTTGAGTTGTTCTCCCGCTGATAAGCGTAGAAC
>JALYXE010000301.1 GCA_030947265.1 Acidobacteriota bacterium | reverse complement strand
TTCCGGGTCCCAGCGGTCTGCGGCGCTCTGGTCAGTGATGTCCATCAAACAACCCGATTGGCCTTTGGGGCTTATCTTACCTATTGCGGAATGACCTGACGTTCCTGCTATTGCTCCGAAGAGCAGGCGCCTACTTCGCCATGCTCTTTTCCATCTTCTCGAATCGCGCCATCATGTTTTCATAAATGCGGTCGGTCTTCTCATGCAGATGGGCAACCTCGAGTTCGGCTTTGATATTTACCTCATATTCAATATCCGACCGTACCTTGTCCTTCTCCGCCTGCCGGTTCTGGCTAATAAGAACGAAGCAGGCCAGGAAAATTGCTTCTAAAGATACGATCATGGTGAGAAGACCAAATGGAAATGGATCGAAAGCCTTGTCACGAAGGATGAAAGTGTTGAGGGAAACCCAGATAATAAACCAAAAGGTATGCGTGATGAGAAAAGGCATGCTACCACTAAACCACGCAAGCCAATCGGCGATCCGTTGTAAGACGGTGGAATGGACCTCCATCTCTTCATTAACGTTCCGCGACACGCGCGTGCGCAACAGCTCATCAGCCTTTCGTGTCAGTCCGCTCAACGCCGCAAGCATATGAAGCGCAGCCTCAGGCTTTCGTTGAAAGAGCAGAACAAGATCACCGCGGTCGAGTACCAACACCTCGCTATCCGACAGCGCCAGGGCCGTGGCCGTGCGTGCCCCTGAATCGAGCATTGCCAGTTCACCAAACATGTCGCCGGGTTCAGATGTGGTGAGCACAATCTTCTGACCAGCCGTATCTTTGATAAAGAGCTCAATCAGGCCCACTCGAACAATGAAAAGCGACTCGCCGGGATCGCCCGCCTGGAAAAGCGTATGGCCTACGGGCACCTTCAACTCATCGACAACATTGGCGAGCGCGACGCGATCGTCTTCGTTGAGGTGTTAAAACATTCTGATGTTAGCGAGAAAATCGGGATCACAAGGCATTGGCGGTTCACCTCTAAAGAGCCGATGGATGCTGTAAGAGCGGCGGCATTATAAACTATGTTGCTGGAATAGTGGGTTGACGTTGATGAACCTGATCGGCAAAGCATGTCGCCGATTGAGGACTGGGGCAGCTTGAGCTGCCTTCAAGCTCTCATTGTAATGAAAGTTCAGAACTGCAAACTGAACCAGCACCCGCCGGTTACAGTTCATTCCCATTTATTTCCAGAGGTGATAATCTCGGCGACTTCGAAGACCAGAAGTTCCTGAATCGAAGCAGTTGAACACGGACACACAAATCCCGGAGGCGCGATGGCCCGAGATCAAGCTACAAACGACCGCCTGACTAAGCTGCTTGCCCAGCTGATATCGTTAACTGAGAAAGGTGAGTTGCATTGGGAACGCGTGATTGGTTCTGCACATAGATATGCTCGGTGGAAAAATAATCTGCTTATTCTTGGACCGGCGGACACCTTGGGCCAGACCAACGCACCGCGTTATCTTTTTGTCACGCCCTTTGATTCGCCTTCTTGTGTTGAAATCAATTCCGACGATGAGCATTTGGGCAGTTCGCTGATGAAGTTGATTGCATTGGTTGAACAGACCAGCAGGAACGAGCCGCCGGCGGATCCTTTTGGCCTCAGCGACGAGGTATTGAGTCGCCTAACTAATTAAGAACATTTTTGCAAACCCCTGAAGAATCGATCAGGTAGAAGCACAGGAGATTGGCCAATGTCTATCGACCTACTTCCGAGCGATGAGGCTGAAAGTCTTTCGCTCATCCCGCTCTTCAGGCGATTGACTCCCGAGGAACTCGAGCAGTTGGCCGAGGAAGTCAGGCAGGTAAAATTCGACGCTGATGAGATCATTTTCAGCGAACAGGACAAGGGCGACGCTTTGTATGTAGTGGAGTCAGGCTCAGTGCGTATCTGGGTGCTGGACGAAGACGTGAAGCCGGTGACGCTCGCTGAACTTAAGTCCGGCGAATTCTTCGGCGAACTTGCAGTACTGGATCGGGGGGCGCGCTCAACCAATGCCACGGCCATGGTCGAGACAACACTCCACCGGCTAAGCAGTGACGATTTTCAAAAATTTCTCATGGAGCATCCCGACGTGGCCATCGATGTAATTTGCGAAATTGGAGCCCGCATGCGGCAGACCAACGTGCTGGTTTCACAGCGGGCAACTCGGAACATCAATGTCGAAATGGAGGAGCGGGCCACGATAGGGCAGCGAGTCGCGGACAAGGTGGCCTCATTCGGCGGATCGTGGACCTTCATCATTATCTATCTGGCCTGTCTTTCGGCCTGGATGGCTTTCAATACCCTCGTGCTTGTTCACTACGGGCATGGAGAAAATGGTGCGCAGTTTGATCCTTATCCATACATCCTCTTAAACTTGATGCTGTCGATGACGGCGGCTTTGCAAGCGCCGATCATCATGATGTCACAGAACCGCGCAGCCGAAAAAGATCGGCTCGCAGCGGAGCAGGATTTCAAAGTCAATCTAAAAAGTGAGTTGATGCTTGAAGAGCTGATGCGCAAGAGCCGCGGCCGCGACCACCAGATTGAGCAAATTGCCACAACGGTGAAAGAGATGTCCGCGCGGTCTAAGAGTCAGTAGCAAAGATTCATATTGCGCCCAACCCGGCGGTGGTCGCAGAAAGAAATTCAGCCGCGGATTAACGCGGATCTACGCGGATCGGAAAAGTATTCACTTAGCTCGCTTGCTCAGGGTCGTTCTGATCCGCGTTCATCTGCGTAAATCTGCGGCTAAGTTTTTGCGGCTTCGAGTCTGTGCTGCTTAAGGCGACTTGTTGGTGCCGGCAACGGGTTTCGTAGCCGTTCTCGTAGTCGGGATCCTGGTGGGACCGACTTCCCCTTTCGGAGCGATGCGGCCATTGCGAGTCAGTGCAATCCGTTTATCACGGCTGGTGCCGTCGTCAACTGCGACTTTAATCGAGCGAAATGAGCCATCCCGCGCTTTGTTGGTGGGATTGTAGGCAAGCACGTATTGGGTGCGCAGATCGCGAACGATTTCACCGGCAATCTGCGGCAACTCGGAGAGCGATTGAGGGAAGAATGCGCGACCTCCAGTCTCGCTGGCGAGTTTGTTGATTAGGTTGACCGCCTTATCGCGCGGGCTCTTACGAATGAGACCTCCATCTTTGTCGAGCTCGTTGATAAAGCCAATCACATAAATCTGCACGTCCTCTTCACGCAGACGTTGGAAGAGTTGAGGCTCCTTATAAAAACTATTGCGGTCCTCGCCGTCCGTTATTACGATCAGGGCACGCCTTCGCCGATCACTATCGTTTCCCTTTTTATATTCAGCCACATGCTCAGCAGTAAGATAAACCGCATCAATTACAGCCGTCTGGCCTCCTTCGACGTAGAGACTCTCCATACCATCCATTAACAAGTCTTTGTTTGGCGTGAAGTCCTGGATAGTTTCGATCTTATCGCTGCTAATGAACCGTACCAGGAAAGTTTCATCACCCGCCTTATTACTGTTAATGATAATTTTTCCAGCATCAATCACGCCCTGCAACTGGGAACGTAAAGATCCGGAAGTATCGATCGCCAGCCCATAACTAATGGGCACTTCTTCACGAGTAAAAGATTCGAGAGGTTGCGACACTCCGTCTTCGAAAACATGAAACTCATTTTGGCGAACATTGTCGATGGGGCGGTTGTTTCGATCTATAACGCGAACGTTCAGGGTTACGAGTTCCGTATTGATCTTAACGATGCTGCCCTCATCGATGTCTTCTTCGGGCGGTGTGGGTGTCGGCTTTGGCTTTAGCACAGGCGCCGGCGGGGGCTCGCCCAACATGGGGGCTATCCGATCATATGGCGTTGGCTTCGCATTGGGAGGAGGAGTCGGACGGGGCGTGGGAGTCGGCGTTGCGGGAGCCCTGTTAGCCGCCGGTTGGGTTGAACGCGAAACCGGAGTTGGTGTCGGTTGCGGAGTAACGACGGTGCTGCGACGTGGTCGATCCTGACTCCTCGCCGCAAAGGCCAGACTCGAACCAATTACACAAGTAGTTGCCAACGCAATCGCCAGCACTACAAGAAGTCTGCGTTGCTTCAATCTGTTCATGAGATATTTAATAAAACCCATTATCAAACGTAATCCTAGGGAAATAAAACCTTAATAGCAGGTAAGGTCCACAAACCTGCCTTAGTCCGTCCGATCTGCCTAAGTC
>JALYXE010000232.1 GCA_030947265.1 Acidobacteriota bacterium | reverse complement strand
ATCATCGACGGTCTGGAAGATCAATTGGAAGGCGTGGCTTGAGGGGTCAGAATCGCGAGCAGGAGTGAGCGGGTGAAAACTAGCCTGAGCCTCATTAAATTGTTATGAACGTAACCGTACTCTACATCGGCTCTAGTTTGCTCGCACCGCTAAGAAATGCGGAGCGCGAGCTTAATCGCGAATACAAGCTTGATTTGCGTGTCTCGGCTTTCAACTTTGGATCGGCTCTGGACGATCGCGAATGGAACGAAATTGATCGGAGTCTCGGTGAAGCGGATGTAGTTTTCGTCATTCATGTCATGGACGGCGAAAACGCTTCCCGTCTGATTCGGGCACTCGAGAATTACAAGGAACGCCACCGCGCCGTTGTCGTCATCAACTGTATGCCTGAGTTGATGCGGCGGACCCGCATGGGACGATTAGATGTGTCCAGGCTGCTTGCTGGGAAGATCGAGGGGAAAAGGTGGAAAGGGGAATGGGCAAAAAGCACGTCCCGACAGGCGGCGGGATTGCTTACTGCGGTGGGTTCATGGGTTGGGCGGCAAGTTGCGGGCGGCAACAACCAGACTGGTAGAAAACCCGGTACAAAACAAGGCCACGGAGAGTATTTGAAACTAATGGATCGGGTGCCCGCCATCCTCAAATTCGTACCCACTGCCCGCGGACTGCGCGACATAAAACACTACCTCAACATCTTCTGCTACTTTCTGCAGCCAACCCCGACGAATATTTGTTCGATGATTCTATACGCGCTAAAGGAATACGTGCCGGACGAGCGGTTGAAGAAAACAAAAATCAAGGTTCCGCCGCCGGAGCAAATGCCGTCCGTGGCAATCTACCATCCGGACGCGCCGAAGCTATTCGAGTCGTTTGAAGGCTACAAGAACTGGTACACAATCCGCACTCTAAAGTCCAAAGTCCAAGGTCCAAGGTCTTCACGCTTGCTCCTCGATCCTCAATCGACCGTGGGTTTATTGCTGATGCGCCCGCAGGTTGTCAGCAGGACAACCAGACACTACGATGCACTCATTCGGGCCATTGAAGCCGAAGGTTTGAGCATCATTCCTGCGCTATCAACCTTGATGGATAACCGCGAAGCGTGTCAGAAATTCTTCATCGAGGATAAGTCTCAAGTCTCAAGTCTCAGGTCTCAAGTCCCAAAAGAGAACAAAGGTCAAAGACCAAAGTCCAAAGACCAAACTACTGACAACGGACCGCGGACAACGGACAACGGACAATCCCGCATAAGCCAGATCGTATCACTAACAGGCTTTAGTTTCGTGGGTGGGCCCGCCATGAATGACAGCGAAGCAGCGTCGGAGTTTTTACGTTGCTTGAATCGGCCCTATCGCTCAGCCGTTAGTTTAGACACGCAAACAATTGACGCCTGGCGCGAATCGCCTGCCGGACTTAATCCGGTGCAAGCGGGAATGCAGATCGCCATTCCCGAAATCGACGGCGCAACCGAACCCTTCATTTACGGAGGCATGCCTGCCAGCGGCGTTGAGCCTGTGGCGCTGGAAGATCGTTGTGCCAGGTTTGCTCGTCGCTTAAAGCGCTGGAATCGATTGCGCACCGCACCTCGCAGTGAACTGAAACTGGCGTTAATTCTGTTCTGTTTTCCGCCTAACAAAGGAAACATCGGAACAGCGGCCGATCTGGATGTGTTTCCCAGTGTTTGGGACACGCTCCAAAGGCTTAAGGCCGAGGGCTACGAGGTCGAACTGCCCCTCTCGGCCGATGTATTGCGAGAGGCACTAATCAACGGCAACGCCGAAAGCTTTTCGGCCACCGCTAACATTGCCTATCGCATGAACGTCGATGAATATCGGTGTCTCTGTCCTTACGTGAATGAAGTGGAGGATGAGTGGGGGCCGGCACCAGGTCGGGTTAATTCGTTCGGAGCCAATCTGCTAGTCCAAGGTGTTCGACTCGGCAACATCTTCGTCGGAGTGCAGCCGACCTTTGGCTACGAAGGCGACCCAATGAGGTTAATGATGGCGCGCAGCGGAGCACCGCATCACGGCTTCATGGCGTTTTACACTTACCTCTCCCAGGTCCTGAAC
>JALYXE010000192.1 GCA_030947265.1 Acidobacteriota bacterium | reverse complement strand
CCTTAGCTCGCCTCTGCGGAGTTTTTCGTTTCGGCATCAAATGCTTTGAAACAATTAAGCAGCACGAAGGAAACTCGATTGAGAGTACCGTGCTCCCGAAAAGCGAGTATCGAATTTTTGACGTCGTCCAAAACATAAGGACGCATCATTCAACTTTTTACCCGTAAGCCGCACGTGGACCACGAGCCAGAGCGGAATTGGCTGAGTAAGTCCCGTTGACATCCAAACGAAAGTACAACAGGTCGCGAGCACATCCGGCAGGTGTTCGGCTGTTCTAATGCCTGAGTTATTTCATATCAGGCGCTCCCTGTTGCAAGTTTTCTACTGCAGGCGCGAAGCGGCTAGTTAGGCTCTTTTTGAAAAGTTCTAGTGACCGTAGCGTTCTGGGCGAGGAAGATCCAGGTCCAAATCAATCGGCGCGCGACCGACCACCAATCCACAATCAGTCAAAGAGCGTTCGCCTGAGTGCCCAGACGAGGCGGGGCGCCGTCGGCAGTCGGTCTGCTGTTCGATCAAGCCTGCATGTGTTTTCACTTCCACTGCCAGATTGCAGGCCGATAACTTCCCACCAATCAATCCACTGCGAGACGCATAAACGTCTTGCTAACCAGCGGCCTGCGCGCCTCGCTTTTCAGCTTGAAGCGCGACGCGGCCACTTCACAATTTTAACTAACGTTTCTCGCCACACTAAACACGCACTAATTTGGGATGCCAAGTTGGAGGCGCCAAGACCTGCCGACAATGCTGTGGGCATATGGGTTGGTGGCAGACGTTTCAGGAGACAACAAATACAAAATGGCAAAAGAATTAATCGTAAGCGTCAATGGACGTGAAAAAAAGATCGCGATCATTGAGAACGAAAAGGTTACCGAATTTTATATCGAGCGCGGAGAGGGTAATCAGGGCATAGTCGGCAACATTTACAAAGGTCGCGTCATGCGCGTCTTGCCCGGCATGCAATCGGCTTTTGTAGACATCGGACTCGAGCGCGATGCTTTTCTCTACGTATCCGACTTCTTCGACGAAGAAGAAGAATTTGAGCGAATCGTAATCGACAAATCCCAGAAGGGCGACGTGGCGGAGGCCCAACGAGTAGCGGCCGAGCAGATTGCGCTTGGGCGTGTCGAACGTGAACACCACATTGAAGCTACTCAAGAGCGTGCCGAGCCACTCCGGGAAATGGAGCAGGAAGCACCCGCAAATGAAGCTGAACAGCTAACGGAACATTCAGCGGATGCCGGGGATCCAGGCAAACGCCGGAGCCGACGCGGTCGGCGTCGTGGCCGCCACGAAGGCTTGGAAGATCACAACGAAGCGGCAAGCTCGGGCCGAAGTCAGATAAAGGCGTGGGATATCGATACTCCGTTTGTCGCCGCAGATCCCACGATTCGGAGGATCGTGGACGAAGAGGAAACGGCGGCCAACGGGGAGATGTTCAAAGATGCACGATTACAGGAGAGGCTCTTCGATCAAATCCACGCCGGCGAATTTAATCTTGAAGACGACTTTCGCACGGCAGAAGTCGGTTCCGTAATTTCAACCGCCGACTACCGCGATGGATCTTTCGAACGCATCGATGACGGCGATGTGACAGGAGTAGTTGAGAGTGGGCCGTCCCGAACTCGCGAGCCAATCGCAGCGCACATTGAAAGCTTCGTTGATGATGTTGATGCCGATACGCTTCGAAGAGGTACTTTTGAGCGCGTGAGCGATGACGAAGAGAGCGAAACCGCGCCTGGCACGAGTGGCCCGAAAATGTCGTCAAGCGAAGAGACTGGCATACAGCTACGAGAACGTACAAGCTCAAAAAGATCCAAAGTTGGAAAACTATTCACCAGCTTAAGCAGCAAAAAGAGGGCCTCCAGCAAACGGTCCATGACGAAGAAAGCGGGTAAGGAACTTGCCGCGGAACTGCCTGAAGGCACCGAAACGGCGGAAAATGTTACTGGAGATGATAGCTACATTGATGCGGACGCCCGTCTTGAGGAAAAACGCTCTCGCGCTGAGTTTGCTACGCGTCGCGGCGGAAGAAGACGACGCCGTCCCAGTAAACAAAGCGCCGCGGAAACCCCCGGTTCCGAGACAACTGTTGAAGCCGTCCCTGCAAACGGTGAGGACCGAGAGCCAGAGATTGCCCGAGAAGCAGTGCCTGAAGAAAAAATGGCTGAAGGTCCCGCGCAAAAGGCAGCTTCCGCAAGTGGCCCGCGCGACACACGTGATTCACGCGATCGCGGGCGCGATGGTCGAGGGCAGAGAGGGTCTTCACGGAGAGACCGTCATCAGCCGACGATCACGGATCTGTTACGTGAAGGACAGGAGATACTTGTTCAAATTGCTAAGGAACCCATCGCCAAAAAAGGCGCGCGCATAACTTCTCATATCGCGCTGCCCGGCCGATTCCTGGTTTATATGCCAACTGTAGAACACGTAGGGGTTTCAAGAAAGATCGAATCCGACAGTGAACGCCAGCGTCTCCGCAAGTTAATTACACAGATTCGCGGAAGCGAAGATATTCCCTCGGGGGGCTTCATTGTTCGCACGGCGGGCGTAGGAATCAGCGAAGCGGAGTTGCGCGAAGACGTTCGCTACCTGGTGCGCACCTGGCTCGACATTCGCGCCGCGGCCGAGAAAACGAAGCCGGCAACAATGGTCCATAAAGACCTGGATCTCGTCCAGCGCATTCTTCGCGATCAATTGTCAGACGATTTTACTGCCATACGTGTAGATTCAGAGGAGGAGTTTCAGGGCATCGTTGAATTTGTGAATCGCATCCAGCCCCGAATGGTCAAACGCGTCAAGCTTTACACTAAAGATCAACCAATTCTCGAAAACTATGGCGTGCAAGCCGAGATCGACAAGGCAATTAAGCCTCGCGTTTGGCTTAAGTCAGGGGGTTATCTGGTAATCAACCAGACCGAGGCGCTGGTGGCGATTGATGTTAATACCGGCAAGTTTGTGGGTCGTGGCAGTGGCCGCCTGGAAGACACTATCACGCGAACTAACCTTGAGGCTGTTGATGAGATTGTTCGACAGATTCGTCTGCGTGACCTCGGCGGTATCATTGTGCTCGATTTGATAGACATGGAAGAGCGTCGAAACCGAACCAGGGTTATGGGGGCGTTGCAGGACGCGCTTCGCAGTGATAAGTCGCCGACCAAGGTCCTTTCGTTTAATGATTTCGGCCTCGTGATTATGACTCGGAAGCGTGTGAAGCAGTCGCTGGAAAGGACCCTGTGCGCTCCCTGTCAATATTGCCAGGGAGCCGGCCTGATCAAGTCGCCGCAGACCGTGTGTTATGAGTTGCTTGAGGAAGCGCGGACGCTTGGTAGAGCAATGAATGGAGACAAATCCAATAAACAGGCGACCCTGCGCATTCATCCTGAGGTCGCACGCGCCTTGCGCAGCTCAGAAAGAGACGTGCTGAATGAAATCGAGGAGTATCTTGGGCCCGTCGACGTTAACAGCGACCCGGGGATCCACCAGGAACAGTTTGATTTTGCGTTTATCTAAACAATGGGAAGGCTAGGAAACATCTGGAAAACGATGCTTGCTGGCGGGGCCGGCATTGCTGCCCTGGCTGCTCTCAACGCGACTGTTACGCGCACTGCCGGCGATCCTGATGAAAGCGCTCTCGGAGGAGAGGCCCACTTCTTTCCGTGGAAGCACGGCCGCGTTTTTTACAAAGTCTCCGGACTCAAGAATTCGGGCGCACCACTGGTCTTCATTCATGGCGTGGGAGCAGGAGCCTCAAGCTTCATGTGGAGAAAGAACTTTGATGAGTTGGCCAAAGACTTTCGCGTTTATGCTTTCGATCTCCTGGGATTCGGCTTTTCCGACAAGCCGGCTACTGCTTCCTACTCTGCTGATCTCTATGTCGAACTGATCAGCGATTTCATTCGCGAAGTATCCGGTTATCCATGTGATGTTATCGCAAGTTCGCTCGGCGGAGCCTACGCTATTCGAGTAGCCGATGAACATCGCGAGTTAATAAATGCTCTGGTCCTCAATGGACCGACCGGCTCGGATACGCTGAACCGGCGGCCCGGAATGGCAGGAGCCGCGTTTTATGGACTACTGCAATCGCCGGTGCTCGGCACATCTTTCTACAACGTGATGTCGAGCGAACGTAGTATTAGAGATTACGCCCGCGACAATCTGTTCTACGACCAACATTGTGTCACGGATCGGCTCGTCACAAATCTTTACGCCACTAGTCACCAGCCAGGCGCTCAGCATGCAATCGCCGCTTTTCTTTCAGGCTATCTCAATACCGACACACGGCCCCCCTTTTCACGACTCACACAGCGCGTCGTTTTGGT
>JALYXE010000153.1 GCA_030947265.1 Acidobacteriota bacterium | reverse complement strand
AAGTTGGTTCTGGCGCAAATGCGAGAATGTGCGCCGGTTTAGCTCGCGGGCCACAGAGGAAGGAAGTACCTTGTTAAGGGCGTGCTTTTGATTCCAGTAAACGCATGTCCAGAATTCTGAGAGAAGTCCGACTTCATTCAGCGCGCGGGCAGCTTGCCTGACATTCTCGTTGCCGGTTGGATGGCTGAGTAATAGCATTTATTTTTTGAACAAAGGGATTCACTGACTATAGCTGGCCGCCGCGAAGAAGATCCTCGGAGAAGCATTCGGACCTTGGAAAGCTGGTTCTCGCACTTACTTGCGCACGCCGGCGTTACGCTGCTGATTCGGTGACATGCAGATCAGCAGAGTGTTGAGGTGTGGTGGCTCTGGCACGCCTACCGGAAACCATCCCTGCCAGCCCGACTTGAGCCATCTGCATCGTGCGTCCCCATATTAGTCGATCACTTCTGAGACGCCACTTCACAAAAGCTAGCAACCCAGGCACGGATCGCGAACCTAGAAAACGCTCATTGCAAAAGTATGCCAGTGACCGGAAAAGTGAAAAGTGCTTGGCAATCAAATAGTGATTGTTAAAACACATGTCAGCGAAGAATGGGCCGGTCAGATCGGTTCTGCAGTCCCCGGCTGTCCGAGGGGCGCAGTAGTGCTTGACTAAAATTCGATCGTCGAACACGACATCGAAGCCCGATCGCTTTACCTGCAGGCACAAGTCAATTTCTGAACCAGCTTGAGCACCCGTTCCACGGAGCCTAGTATCGATTCGATATGAGCCCAACGCGCTTTGCCGAAAGGCCATATTGACACCTTTGAGAAACATCACCTTTTTCCTATGGCCGCGCAATGGACAATGATGATTGCCATATTGCTTGCCATACCAACTCAGCGCTCCCACGCGGGTTACTTCAGCAGGCCGAAACTTAGAATATTCAGCCGGCAATTGAAGCCAGTCCCTACCACCGACGGCTCCGGTTGAGGGGACAGAAAAGCTCGAGTGTATTTGCTCCAACCAATCGGCCTGGGCTTCGGAGTCGTCGTCTGTGAAGACCAGTAGGTCACCCTCAGCATGGTCGAGCCCACAATTCAAAGCGGCGATTAGACCAGGCTCAGTTACGCGGATTCCACGGATGGTGCTCAATTCGCGATAGAAATCGGACAGAACAGCTGCGGTCTCCGTGTCCGTGTCTCGGACAATCACGAGAACTTCGTTCGCCAGCCTGCTTTGAAGCGCCATTGCGGCCAGACAACGTCTCAGGTCTAAGGGCCGCTTATACGAAGGAATAATGACCGAGATTTTCATTTATGGTTTCGGGGCAGGAGCTAGAACCAAGTTGAGTTTTGATAGGCTCATGCCTCTTTGTAGTAAGCGTAGCTGCCATATTCTGGACGGCGCGGGTCGAGCTTGTTCACCGCAATCCCTACTATCCGGGCCCCTGCGGCGACTAAGATTCTGCGGCTGCGCATTAACGCACCTCGGGTGCTAGCACCGCTTGCGGTTACCAACAACACGCCGTCGACGATTCCGGCTAAGATTGCTGCATCAGTGACCGCCAGAACCGGAGGTGAATCAACTATCACAAAGTCATAGCGTGCGGATAATCCTCGGAGCATAGTTGCCATCTCCGCGGACGCAAGTAATGCGACGGGGTTAGCCGGAAATAGTCCCGAGGGAAGCACCCAGAGATTTGGCTGCAGAGGTTGGAGCGCTTGCAGACAGTCTCGTTGACTCGAGAGTACTGTACTCACACCTTCCTGATTGCTGATCCCAAGCGATCGGGCAATCCCACCCTTGCGTAGGTCGCAGTCTATAATCAGTACTCGCTCTCGTCGCTGTGCCAAAGCCTGTGCCAGGTTCAATGCCGTAGTAGTCTTTCCTTCCCCATTTTGAGCGCTTGTGATCAGCAAGGTCTTAATTGATTTGGCGGGCACAGCTACGGCCGTTCCTAGTGCTCGAAAGGCCTCCGATAATGACGAATTTGGACGGTTGGTCAGGCTCAGGACCAACCGATCGCCATGCTCCTTTTTCCAAAACGCGCTTTTACTGATCCACGACCTGCGCTCGAATGGAATGAACCCAAGCGCGGGTGTCACCATCAGAGCTTCTGCTTCTTCCGCTGTCTTTATCGACGAGTCCAACATTTCTTGACCGAATGCACCTATGACTCCTAGAATCATTCCAGCCCAAAATGCCGCTACAATGTTGAAAAGCCTTCGGGGTCGAATGGGATTGTTGGGCACAAGCGCGCTGTCAACTAAGTGAATGTTGGTCGAGCGCAATGCAGCTGATAGGCTCGCATCCTTCAAGCGCTGGAGTAAGCTTTGGTAGAGTTGCTGGTTAGATTCAAATTCCCGCCGTAAAAGGTTGTCCTCGACCAATAACTGGTTTTGCTTTCCTACCTCCTCTTTCTGGTGGTTAACCCCAGCCGAAACCAGTTTTTCGCGATTGTATGCGGCGGCGTAATCATTGCTCATGCGGCTTATTACGCGGTTCTGCTCACGACCGATCTGTGTTTGATTTTCATCGATTTCTAACTTCAGTCTCTTAGCCTTCGGAAAATTCGGCCCATATTGGGCCAATGCCTCGGTGTACTGTTGTTTGAGATCTGCCAACTTCTCTTCGAGCTTCTCCAATAACTCGTCATGAACCAGGGAAGCCATCTCACTGCGGTTCGCCAGCACCTGCCGATAGAGCGTCTCTTTTTGCATTCGATCGCCCTGCGCGCTGATCATGTCACGGCTAAGATCCCCGAGCATTTGCTCTAGGACATTTTCCTTGCCGCTCGAGTTGACGATCTGATTTTGCCGCTCATAGGTGACAACCGCCTGCTGGGACTTCTCCACATTTGACTTCAACTCAACCAGTTGTTGATCCATCCATCCGGAACGGCGAATTGCCTCATCCTTCTGTCGGAAGTTGTAGTCGAGGTAATTTTCGACTAGGTTGGTAGCTACTTTGGCCGCTAATTGCGCATCAGAGTTTTCAAAACTCACCGCAAGCATTCGTGTCTTCGGCACCTGTTCAACTTTGAGTCCACGCTGAAAAGCGCCAAGTAGCTGTACCTTGTGTTTGTCCAGCCCCTCCCTCAATGATGGCCCCGTGCGCACCACACCGAAATTGCGCGCCAAGTCAAGCTGTTCGATCGTTTTCCAAGTGAGACTCTCGCTCTTAAGGACTTGGATTTGGGTTTGCAAAAACACGTCATCCGCATCAACTTTCTGATAGACATCACTCGAGGATTGGGATTGCAGTTGCGGCGTTTCAGGCTCGATTTCGAGCCTGGCAGTGGCCTGATAAATCGGTGTCGTGAAGTATGAGATGGCCGCCACAATTGCAGTTAGCAGGAAGGTAGTGACAAGGACAGTCCAGCGACGCTTTAGGAGGACATACCAGTATGCGGAGAGAGGAACATCTCCTTGCGGCAAGAAGGTTGCCTCGCCGAACGCCGGCAAAGGCGGTGTCACCTCAACCGTCGCCGGA
>JALYXE010000128.1 GCA_030947265.1 Acidobacteriota bacterium | reverse complement strand
CACAAATACAACGTTCGTGCGATCGGGAAACTGCTCATGATTTTCGAGATTCCTTCCTACTCGCCGCCAGTCAAGCTTGTCGAAGTCGTCAACAAAAATGCAGCAGTTAGGGTTTCCCATCTGCAATGCTGTGACGCTGAACACTTCGCCTGCGACATTTAGATCATAGTCCAGGCCCTTCTCCATCGGTTCTGCCGTCATCATAGGAATGGAGTTGGAATCAAACTTTGGTTGGCCCAGCTCGGAATCAAAAACGTATCGTCCGGAATCAGTGTGCTCTCGCAGGACATATCGTTTGATGCCCGCACGCGTGCTCAAACGAAGCTCCGGGGCAGTCCACAATTGTTTGTAGTGGAGATAAGCAGCCGCGCATCTGGTTCCATTACCTGACAAAGAAGCCTCGCTGCCGTCGGGGTTGAAGATGCGCACATGAAAATCAGCGCCTTGCTCTTCCGGCGGGCTTATGAGTGCGATGCCATCTGCGCCCGCGCCATAGTGACGGTTGCAAATGCGGCGGGCAAATACGCCGGGCTCAGCAACTGCGGCGAGATCCCTGGACTCGATAACAATATAGTCGTTGCCGAAACCATGAAACTTGCTAAATCGGGGAGGCATTGGATAGCGAGTTTTCCTATTCGGCCTTTGAGAAGAGTTTTTTGAACCGTCGTGTTAAGGCTGGTTCGATACCCATTAGCCGCAGGTAAACGGTTAACTGACCGCGATGATACATCTCGTGAGCGACGGCAAAGTTTAGAAAGTCCAGCTTCGACATCTCTTTTCCATCAAAACGCCGCATAGTTTCCTTTAGCTTTTCGCCGCCGGCGCGAATGCAGGCTTCAGATGTTTCCATGCTGCTGCGCATCAGTTCGAGCAGACCATTCTTGTTCTGGACTGCCGCAACGTCAGAAGCATACTCCTTTATATGATCGGCAAAGGACTGTCTCATCAAATTAGTGTCGGCCCGGCACGATTCACCAATAAGTAGCTTTTGCGATTCCACGACGTGCTGGAGAAGCTCGCCCACGCTGCGAGTATCCGGAGTGGCGCGAAACGAGAACTGGTCGTCCGGAATCTGGGAGGCTTCTTCTATAAAGCCTGTCCGTACTTCCTTCCAACCTTCAATCAAACGATCGATTGACATGGTACCTCCTTTAACATGATGCCGACGTTAGTTTGTGGGCAAGCTCATAACTTGCACGAGTGACACCAACCGTTCGCGGCGCACCCTCTAAACGCTGCTTTGCGACGTTGCACGCAAACTAAGAATTGCGTCACAAAGATCTCCCGGCAAACGACGCCAGCAATATCGCAATAGGATCAATACAAACTGATCGAACGTCAGTGTCTTCCTGATAGTTGTTAACCATGATTGAAAAAACGAGTTCCTCACCAGCCGCGTCGCGGACGAAACCCGAAAGGCTGGAGGCTGCACTTAGAGTTCCTGTCTTGGCACGAAGATTGTTTTCGGCCAAAGTCCCCTTAAAACGGTTTCTGAGCGTCCGATCGACTCCAGCGATCGGCATGGCGTCGCGAATCGCAATCGCATGACGATGACGGTGCATGTAAGTAAGCAACTGAAGAGTCGCTTCGGCTGTCACCATGTCGCCACGCGAGAGACCGGAGCCATCATTTAGTACCAACGTAGGTGGATCTACACCAGTTTCCCTCAAAAACGCTTTAACTACCTCAACACCCGCGGCTTCGCTCGTGAGGTTTCCTCCCATTGCAGTTGTAGCCGGCCCAGCAACCTTTCCTAATGTGCGTAAGATGAGTTCAGTATAAAGATTTTGGCTCGGTTTGAGTGTCTGCGCTGCAATCACACTCAAGGGTGGCGATTGTAGAGTCGTCACTTCGAATAATCGTGAGATTGAAGGTTCGCCATTCGCGGCGGCGGGAAGTATCCGTCGCGCTATAGTTCGCGTCTTTCCGGAGATCGTTACGCCGTGCTGCGCGAGCGACGAACGAAGCAAGTAGACAAATAAAAGGGCGGGACGAGAAATCCCGAGGCCGGCGGAATAACCCTTATCATCAAGCGCAATCGAGCCGTGGAGTTCCAACTCGTCGGCCGCAAGCCCGCGATAGACCGTCAGATCTCTTTTAGTTCCTCTCGCAGCCGTTGCCACCCGGTTAACGATCGTGAGAAGTGGATCAGGCGGACCCGTTGTCACCACCGCAGGTGCGCCTACCTGGAGTCCGGGCTTGACTAAGAGATCGAGCGCATTGTCGTTCACTGTCAGCGCGCTAACTTCCGCACCATACCACCACTGGAGATCGTTCCAGTCCCAGCCTGTACCGTATTCAGGACCTGTGAAATAGGTTTCGTCTCCAACAAGATCACCTTCTACGCGCTTCACCCCCGCGGCCACAATGCGTGCTGCCAGATCGTCAATGCCTTTGAAATAGTTGCCATTATTGAAGCGCGCCGCGATTGATGGATCGCCGCGGCCATAAATTGTGAGATCGCCACGTACTGTTCCCGCTGCGTCCGGCCTGGCGGGCGCATAAACGGAAGTTACAAAATGATAATCGGGCGAGAGCCGATCGAGCGCCGCTGCAACCGTATACAATTTCATGTTCGACGCCGGACGCAGAAGCTTGTTTTGGTTCATCTCAAATAGGACATGCCCTGTATCCAGGGACGCCACTTTGATCCCGACCATCGCCGGCGCCAGCTCCGGCTTTTGTAATATTGCCGAAATGCGAGACTGCAACTCCGCAAGAGTGACTGTAGTTACGGCTGCTTTCGTCTGGCCGGGTGCGGGTGTGGGAGAAGGTTGCGAAATCTGAGGGCTTCGGGTTGGAAGCGGGCTCGGAGTAGGCGTTGCCCTTGCACTTACGGTTACGGGCGGCGTGGTTCGGCGTTCACGCTGCTGCTGATGAGCGCTGGCGACCCGCGCAGTCGGAGTCGCGAATTCGATCAGCGAGAAGAGCAACAGAAATCTTACGAGGTTAAAGAGATTGCGTGCGCGAAAGTTTTTGTTCATTGTGAGATATTCCGACGCCACTTTAACTCGACCGTGAAACCTTGATTCCCAGCGCTTCATGACTGGCACGAACTTTTTCCATTAAGTCCTGAAACTGTTGATCGCTTCTCAATGAAGCCCAGTTGGGATCATTTTCGAAGCAGGGTTGATTGGCATTGCCCAACGCGATGGCGCGTGCCAACCACTCGAAGGCCTCTTGACGCATTCCTTCGAGCGCGTAGACCGAGGCGACAGAATAAGCGATATCAGGATCAACCTCAGCATTTCTAATGACCGCATCGGTCAGTTGGGCGCGCGCATTGTCATGCTTGCCCTGCGCGCTCAAAAACATTGCCAGGAAAGGCCGAATGCCGTGCATGTTCGGGTGGCGTGCTACGACCTGTTGCATCAATTCGGCCGCAGCATCAGTTTGGCCTGTGTAGTAAAGCGCAAGTGCCCGAAAAGTTCTTACCAATGGATTATCCTGATCACCAGCCTGATCCAGCTGCCGGGTAGTCTCTGCAAAATTTCCCATGTACATGTAAACAAGAGCGCGATTGAAACTGGCTACAACGTGCGCGGCAGGGTCCAAACGCATTAGCCGATCATAACTACGCAGCGCGCGTCCATACTCACCATCCAGCCGGTGAAGTGTCGCATTGACAAAGTGAACGACAGGCTCGTCAGGCGCTTCCCGACGCGCTCGCGCAACTTCTTCGCGCGCCTTCTGCTTCTGACCGCGCCAGAGATAGACGAAGACCATCAGCATTCGTGCTTCAATCAGTTGCGGATCGATGGAGAGTGCCTTGTTAAAAGCAACTTCGGCACGCTCGTAATCCTCTGCGCCTCCGAAGCCTTTGAAAACCCGATTGACATAGCAAGCCCCGAGACCATCCAGAGCGAGGGCAAAGTTAGGATCGAGTTCGATCGCTCGCTGGAAATGCTCGATGGCAGCGTCGCAATCTTCCGGAGCAACGGTTCGGAAAATGAAACGCGCGAAAAGGTCGCGCCCGCGTAAGTATTGCTCGTAAGCTGCCGCATTTTGTGTGGACGGTTTAGCAATGCCATCCTGTTCTGCGGGGCTAAGTTCGAGCCGTAAGCCTTCTACTATTCGTTGGGCGATCGTGTCCTGCACCGCAATAATGTCTGCTGCTGACGTGTCTACACGATCGCTCCACAATATGTCGCCCGAAGCAACATCCAATAGCTGCGCCGTGACACGAAATCGTTCGCCGGCGTGAATAAAGCCCGCTGCCAGGACTGCGCTGACGCGCAACTCCTGACCAATGTCGCGCGGGTCCATCTGCCCTCCCTGGTATTTTGCAATCACGGAGGAGGGCCTCACGACCAGCGAACGCACGCGCGCGAGTTCTGTAATGACCGCATCGGCAAGCGAGAACTCATAAAAGCTCGAGGCCGGATCATTACTCAAGTTGCGGAAAGGCAGGATCGCCAGGCTCTTCTTCTCCTGGCCGGCAATGGTCGTAAAAGGCGTCTCGTGAATGGTGGGCTTTGTTGGGGTCGTCAAACCCGGTGCTGAAGTCGCGGAGTCGGTTCTAGTTTTGTGCTTGAACCAACTCATGGCTCTCGAAATGGGATTCGCGCCTGCTAAATGCCGCGCTGGCTCTGGCGCAACACTGGCAAATGGCTGGCCAGTGGTTTCCGACGTTGAGACCTCGTGAAACACGCTGCGAAGATCGTCACGCAACTCTTCCATCTTTTGATAACGTTCGCGTGGTTCCTTGGCCAGACAGCGATCCAAAATCTGCTGCAGGCGCGCAGGAATAAGTTCTGCGCGAATTTCGGAAACAGGCTGCGGCGCATCATGAAGTACGGCGTGCCGCACATCAATCGTGGTCTTGCCGCGAAATGGCCAGGTGCCGGTGAGCATCTCGTAAAGCAGCACTCCAGTGGAAAAAATGTCAGCACGTTTGTCTACACGATCGCCGCGCGCTTGCTCCGGGGCGGCGTAGGTCGCAGTTCCATAAGGCACGCCAATCTCGGTCAAGTCTGTGCGATGAATGGCAGCCTTTTCTTCTGTGTCATCCAGCAACTTTGCCAGCCCGAAATCCAATATCTTCACTTGCCCGGAAGGCGTCACCATAACATTGCCCGACTTGATGTCCCGATGAATGATTCCCAGCGCATGTGCAGCCGCGAGCGCGTCTGTCACCTGCAGCGCAATCATTAGCACGCTCTTCAGCTCGAGCGCATGACCGCCGACAAGTTGTCGTACGTTACGGCCCTCAACGTATTGCATAGCGATGAAGTGGATGCCTTCAGCTTCGTCAAGATCAAAAATGGTGCAAATGTTTGGATGATCGAGAGACGAAGCCAGACGCGCTTCGCGTTCAAAGCGTTTGAGGTTGGCTTCCCTCGCCGTCAACTCGGCCGGCAGGACTTTGACAACAACCGTGCGTCCAAGTTTTCCGTCCGTGGCTTTGTAAACAGTACCTTGCCCGCCGGCGCCGAGCTTTTCAAGAATCTTATAATTGCCCAGAAACTTACCGATCATAACTCTTTATAATGCAACTGTTAGTCTGCATTCGGTGGGACAGGTTTGCATTCAGTCGCAACGAACAGCTGCGTTTTGAAGTCGCAAACTAACAGTTTGCGTTACTCAAATGTTGCCAGCAACTCTTCGGCGCCCGTTGTTGCTGTTCCTACTTTGCCAACGACGATTCCAGCGGAGTGATTGGCTAAGTTAGCTGCTTCCAACATCGTCGCCCCCCCCGCCAATGCGGCTGCGAGAGTTGCGATGACCGTGTCGCCGGCGCCAGTGACGTCGTAAACTTCCCGCGCCGCGGTTCCCACCAAAACTGGATTACCGGAACCTTCCAGCAGCATTATTCCGCGATCGCCTCGGGTGATCAGGACAGCATCGCAACTGAGCCTTTCCTGGATAACACGTGCCGCCTGATACAGGCCCTCGTCAGAGTCTTCTTCGAGATTTGTCATTCTGAGCGCTTCGTGATGGTTCGGCGTAATTAGAGACGCGGGGCGGTAGTGGGAAAAATTTCTGATCTTTGGATCAATAAGCACCGGCATCCGGGAGTAGGCAGGTTGCAGAATCTCGGCAAGGATGCCCGGCGTTACCACGCCCTTGTCATAATCGGAAACCACGAAGGCGTCTGCATCCTGAAGCGCTTGTTTCAGAGAATCCAAAATACGTTTCTCCGTATGACCGTTAACCGGACGGCGCTGCTCTCTATCGGCGCGCACCACGAGTTGGCTATGAGCAATGATACGCGTCTTGGTTGTTGACGGACGGCTTTCATCGGTCACCAGGTAATCGTCACGCTGTAGTGAACTCGCTTCCTTCAAGCTTCTGCGTAAGCGTTCACCAGCAAGATCATTACCCACCACACCCACCACACAGGCTTTCGCGCCCAGCGAGACCAGGTTGGCAAGTACATTCGCGGCTCCGCCAAGATGTACCGACTCGCGACGAATATCCACGACGGGCACAGGCGCCTCGGGCGAGATACGCGTGACATCGCCCCAGAAAAACTCATCGAGCATCACATCGCCAAGCACGACAATCTTGCGATCGCGCATGGTACGAATGATCTCCTCCGCGCGTTGTCTTGTTAGTTGGGACATCGGTGAATAACTCGGGGTCTGGAAATTCCTGGAATCAACTGGAGGTTTATCACGCTCGAGATTAAACCGCAAAGGACGCAAAAGAAATTCAACTGTCAGAACTCGTTTGGCTCCTGAGAGGCACCAAATGATTTCCAGGATCACTCGGTATTCGAAATTGGGGCCGGAGCTATGAACGTTTTCCCTAAGAGGACGCCATAAGGCCGCACTTTTTGTAGCCCAGTGGATTCATTCAACTTGTAATTCCTCTCCCTAACCACGTCCTTACTTCTTCGCGCATCGCGGGCACAATTTCATGGGCCGCATCATAACTCTTGAACCCGACATTCTGCGCACGCATTCGCAGCCGCTCTTCATAGTCTGCAACGCGCGATGGCGGGTAATATTCATCGCGTGTTCCTGCGAGATGGAGCACACGAGCCTCGGTTGGCTTATAGATTTCACTTTTCTCCCAATCACCAGGCAGGCCGCCACAAATTCCAATAACCCCGCGAAGATGGTCCGGGTTTGCAAAAGCGAATCGATAGTTGAGCGCACACGTCTGCGAAAAGCCAAGCAAGAATATTAGCCTCGGGTTCGCCGCTCCTTCACTAATGAGGGTCTGCATTAGTTCCAGCAACGCCCGATGATGAATCTCAACTGACTCCTCGGCGTGAAAGTTTGTGAGCCAGCCAAAGCCAAACCGGAGCGGCCCACCGGGCTCTTTCGGTTCCTTGAGGTGCTGATGAAAGCCCTGCAGCGAAGCAATCGCAAAACCATCGGGCGCCATCGCGAGCGCTTCGCGCATCATCTGTCTCTTGTTTGCTCCATATCCGTGGAGCGCAATCAATAAAGGCGCTGGCTGCCCCAATGGCTTCTGAACGTCGTAATAGATCTTGATCTCGGCTGTCAGACTGCGTTCGACTGCTATGGTTTGGTGGGCTACGGTGTAACTCATTGCCGAAGCTTATACCAGATGCAGAGCCCCGAGCAGTAGCCAGTTAACTAGCCATTGATAAACACAGATTTACAGATTAGCAAAGTGCCGCATCCGATCGGAGCTGTCAGTGTTTATCTGTGGCTGATTAGTCGCTACTGGTCGCGGTTCTTATCGTCACGCCTCGTTGCATTAGCCCGTAATGAAAGTTACGATGCTTTTAAAGATAGCCGATTGTAATTAAACACGAAGAGAGGGGCGAGCAATGAAATTCCCTGGCGGATTTAACATTCAACAAATGATGAAGCAGGCGCAGGTAATGCAGGAGAAAATGCAAAAGGAGATGGAAGAACTGCGCGTCGAGGCTTCAGCCGGAGGTGGGGTAGTAAGTGTGGGGATGAAGGGAAACCATGAAATCGTTTCGTTGAAAATTGATCCCGAAGCAGTCAAAGAAGGGGATGTTGAAATGCTTCAGGACATGATCCTCGCCGCTATCAACGAAGCAAACCGCAAGGTTGATGAGGCGATGAAGGGAAAACTTGGAGGAATGTTACCGCCGGGATTGGGTGGACTGCTGGGATAGCTGAACTTAAAAGGGGGTCGGAGGTCGGAGGTCAGGGGCCGGAGAACTGGAGGTTTTCATGAAGCTTAAGAGTTTCCGGGACCTAAGGGTTTGGCAGTTGGCAATGGAGCTAGTTGAAATAATCTACCGCTTAACACAAAACTTTCCGAAGCATGAGATTTATGGACAGACTTCTCAGATTCAGAGAGCCGCTGTTTCCGTTCCTTCAAACATCGCTGAAGGTCATACCAGAGAGCACACCCAGGAGTTCCTACACCATCTGTCGATGGCGCAAGCGTCTTTAGCGGAACTCGAAACACAATTGGAGATAGCTGTGCGTTTCAAATACCTTGCAACAACTGAACTTGCACCAATTCTCGAACGTGTAGTCTCGTTGGGCAAGCAACAGTATGCCCTGCGAAATGCACTACTCAGAAGGGTGAGAACATAGAAGCGAGCTTTAGTCCGCTTCACAATTGAACTGCCCCTGACCCCTGGCCGCCGACCCCGTATGACTTATGCTTGAATACGCCGAGCCCGTCACAAAACTAATCGATGAACTCAAACGCCTGCCCAGCATCGGACACAAGTCTGCTCAGCGGCTGGCGTTTCACATCATGCGTACGCCGGAAAACGACCTTGATCGTCTGATCACGGCGATACGAGAAGTGAAACTGCGCATTGTTCTCTGCTCAGTCTGCAACAACCTCACGGACGTCGATCCCTGTCGCATTTGCGCCTCAACTTCGCGCGACCATTCGGTAATTTGTGTTGTTGAAGAACCTCATAGCATGGTAGCAGTCGAGAAGACGCGCAGCTTCAAAGGCGTCTATCACGTGCTTCATGGAAGCCTTTCGCCCATAAGGCATATTGGCCCAAACGAGCTTCGGCTCGCGAACCTTCTGCCCCGCCTCAAGCCGGAAAACAACGATGGCGTGGAAGTGACTGAGGTCATTCTCGCAACCAATCCCACCACTGAGGGAGAAGCCACCGCGAATTACATCGGTCGTCTACTCAAGCCGCTGGGCCTTCATGTTACGCGTATTGCGATGGGCATGCCTGTAGGAAGTGATCTGGAATATGTTGACGAAGTGACGATGGATAAGGCACTCGCAAACCGTCACGAAATCTAGACCAGAGAGTAGGCAGTAGGCAGAAGCAGTAAGCCGAATACACCCTGGCCGCTTCATCGTAAATTCTCCACCTGCAAGGAGTCTCACATGCTTCGCGGCCACAGAGATCTTAAGGTCTTTCAACTGGCTTACCGGCTTGCTATGGAAATCTTTCATCTCACAAAACTCTTCCCAAGAGAAGAAATTTATTCGCTCACAGACCAGATTCGGCGTTCTTCTCGCAATGTTGCTGCAAACATAGCTGAAGGCTTTCGGAAGCGAAGGTACCCAAACATGTTGGTCAACAAGTTAACGGATTGTGATGGTGAGGCAACGGAAACCCAAGTATGGTTGGACTTTGCTTTAGACTGTGGCTACATTTCTCAGGAGAACCATGACCGTCTGACGGCTGGGTATGAAGTAGGCCGCATGTTGTCAGGGATGATGGCCAACCCCGGAAGATTCGCACCATTTGATAACGCCTAGAAAGTTACCAGTAGGTACTTACTGCCGGTCCACTGCCTTCTGCTTACTGCCTTCTGCTTTCCGCCTTTTGATTTCAAAAGCGAACATGTTCAATCGGTGCGTTCTTCTTGCAATCAGTACAAGCGTCGCCGCTGTCATACATGTGCGCATTGAATTCAACCAGCGCCCTGATGGGAACGCCCTCCACTTCACCGGGAGCTGAAGTGAAACGTACGATGGCGCCGCAACCAATGACGTTCGAGCCGAGTGCCTTCACAAGCGCCGCGGTCTCCTCGATCGCATGACCGCTTCGAATTATGTCGTCAACCATAATCGAGGGATTCACTTCACCCTTGTTTATGTACTGTCGGAACATGCGTTTGCCGCCTTCCTGCTCGGCCCAGTAAATCTGTTCGGCACTCAGCGCGTCACGTACGCCGAAGGCTACTGGAATACCGCCCGAGCTCGGACTGATAACCGCAACCTTTGGTAACTGGCTGGAAATGTCACGGTCCACGCGAAACTTTCTGCTTAAGCCGACTGCCAACACGCGCGCCGTGTCGTAGTAACGAAAGGCAAGAGGCATCTGAAAGTAGTGTGGGGAATGTTTACCGTTAGGGTAGACGAAGTGGCCTTCGCGAAAAGCGCCGGTGCGCTTCAGAATCTGCATTACAGTGTCCGACGACGGAATCAGATCTACCATTTTTTTCTCCGAGATAGAAAGGATGAGGGATCGACCTGCCTCAACATAAGTCTTTAATCCGCGTTCATTTTCAGCCTTCATCCTTCAGCCTTGAATTTCGGCGCACAGCATACATCAATCCTGTAGCCTCGCTCCATCCTTGAGGGCGCGTTTTATTAGCTGCGCCTGATCTTTTGGTAAATCTTCAGGGAGTTCGCCCAGAGAGAACCAGGCGGCTCTTTGGATTTCATAATTCAATTGGTGGGTATCCCCGATAGCCTGGCAACAGAAAACTATCTCCACCTGCTTTGGTACTCGGAAAGCTCTCGTCGTGAACAATTCCAATTTTTCCACTTCGAGTCCCACCTCTTCGCGTAACTCACGTCGCAATGCCTCTTCAGGCTGTTCGCCGTGCTCCATGAAGCCACCGGGCATTCCCCAACCCGCGCCGGGGCGAAAGCGGTGTTTGAGCAATAACACGCGACCTCGCGCGTCCGTGATGATTGCTCCTGCCGTCACGGCGAAACGGGGATGACTTAGTCTTACAGTCCAACCTCGCAGCCTCCGTGGTGCTCGACGCCAGATCGCCCCGATTAGATTTAGCATTCAGTTCAGCATAACACGGCTGAATTTAGGGGCAGGTTCCAGTCCGTGTCTGTCCTCATCTCATTAAGAACGTCGCTCCATAGATGACCTCATGGGTCCGCACTATCGCAATTGGCAGTTGAACTCGAGCTGCACAATTACCCAAATCCATATTACGTTGACGCGCGTTTGATCAACTCGGTAAGATTTGCGCTGCATCATCAGAAAGCACCGACGAACGCAATCGGCAACTATGGCAACTATCTCCGAAACAAGCTCAAGCGAACAAGTTTCTTCAACTGCAGCAACTGCGCCGATACCGAAGCGAATCACCAACGCGCAGACTGTGTGCAACGAGAAAAACGCGAAGGGCAAACTCTGCAACGGTCATCTTAAACAACTACGCACCGCCGGTGAGGCGTCGGAAATACATCTCCGCGGAGACGACGTGCTCTTCAAATGCCAGACCTGCGGCACGTTTTACATGGGCCCACCTCTGGGACACGTGCGAGATCCACAAAAGCAAAGTCGTTTTGTTGAAGCGGAGCTTTCCGCTTTGCTGCAAGCGGCCGGTGGTACGTTGCCGGTAATCAAAAAAGA
This sequence comes from Acidobacteriota bacterium, assembly GCA_030947265.1. GTDB lineage: Bacteria > Acidobacteriota > Blastocatellia > Pyrinomonadales > Pyrinomonadaceae > PSRF01. Next base: position 870 of record JALYXE010000128.1, on the reverse strand, counting down.
TGCGCGAGGGGTATTTGTCATGGAGGCTTCGGGTCATGCGCCGGCAGCGTCCAACCCTGCTGCCCCAAAACCAGCTCAAGCCTCGCAACCTTCTCTTGCCAGCGCCGCAACCCCTGCTGCTTTAAAGCCAGCCGCCCCGCCTGCGCAAAAGTCTGCGGCGCCAAAAGCTGGAGCAGCGCCCGATCGCAAGTTAATGAAACGATCCACCTACGCCGGCGTGATCGATACGGGACCAGTCGCGGGCGAAACCTTTGAACAAAAGGTAGCCCGACTTAAAGCGGTCGCAGCTGCAGCAAAGCAACGCGCCGAAGCCGGCGGCGACCAAGTCGCTCCGACGGCCGAAGTTGCGCCGGATTCTCCTTTAGTAGGGGCGGTCCTGGAGTCAGCCATCACTCCTGCTTCGCCGCCGCTTCCTGACGCGCCTGCCGGCACACCCCTGGAAGCTACGTCATTAGCGCCCGCCGCGCCTAAACCCACGGGCCAGGCCGATCGGACGCTGATGATCCGATCTACTTACTGCGGCGTCGTAGATACTGGCCCAGTGCGGGGAGAAACTTTCGAACAAAAGGTGGAGCGCTTGAGAGCTCTGGCCGCCGCAGCGAAGCAAAGGGCGGACGGTGGCTGAGGCTATCCACAGATTGCGCAGATTACAAAATACAAACCAAAAACCAGGCCCCAGAGATCAATAGACACAAGATCAAAAGGCACAACATCGAGGCCGGTTTAATGTGTGATCTGGGTTATCTGCGTAATCGGCGTAATCTGCGGACAGTTATTTCAAGGCAACGCCACGCTTTCCCTTCCGCTCCTCGCCTCCAGCAGCAGGTGACAAACGACGGCAATAACTATTACGGTTCCACCAACTAACGC
>JALYXE010000122.1 GCA_030947265.1 Acidobacteriota bacterium | reverse complement strand
CCACCCCACATCGAGTATGCACTCACTGAACGTGGACGTCTGCTCTTACCTTTGGTTGATGCCTTAAGAGTGGTGGGCCAAACCTTTAATTGCAATGAATGTGAGGACCGAAAAGAACATCTGGGTTTTTACTGTGAAGCTTGTCCTAATAACTTTGAAGTTTCCCGGGAGGAACTAAAATCCCGGCCGGCTCCCTTGCCGCGTCGCCGCCAACGAGACGATTCGATCGTCTTATTGTAATTCCAGCGCTTAATCCTCCTGAGCTATCAGCTCCGGTGGCTTGTTCGGAACCATCGTGCCGTCAGGCTCGATGATTGCCCTGTGATCAGCAGTGATGTGTTCGCCTTCTATAGTCACTTCGTCGCCTCCAGGCATGGCCACCGGCAAATGATCCAAAAATCTTTCCGCATCGAGCGCGGCCATGCAGCCCGTTCCAGCGGCGGTTACGGCCTGGCGATAGGTAGCGTCCTGAACATCGCCGCAAGCAAAAACTCCAGCCACATTCGTGGCGGTTGAACGGTGAGAAGTCTTGATGTAGCCAATCTCGTCCATGTCCAACTGTCCTTTGAAAAGATCAGTGTTAGGCTTGTGCCCAATGGCAATAAAGACACCGGCGCAGGGAAGAATGTGGGCCTGGTTGCTTTGCAAATTTCGCAGACGCACGCCCGTTACACCTGCTTGCGGTTCTCCAAGAATCTCTTCAACCGCGGAGTTCCAAATAAACTCAATCTTTTCGTTTTGAGAAGCTTTGTCCTGCATGATTTTCGAAGCACGCAGTTTGTCCCGTCGATGGACAATATTGACGCGCGATGCGTAGCGAGTCAGAAACGTCGCTTCTTCCATCGCCGTGTCACCGCCACCCACTACCACCAGCGGCTTATTTCTAAATCCGGGAAGGGGGCCATCGCACGTCGCACAAGCCGACACGCCATTTCCACCAAAACCAGCGGGCACCTTCGCCTCGCCAGGGATACCCAACCACTTAGCAGAAGCGCCTGTGGCAATGATCAGGGTATCCGCAATAACGATATAATTGTCTGTCTCGAGTCTAAAAGGCCGCTCGCTCAAATCCGCTTCGGTTATCCATTCTTCAAGAAACTCCGTTCCGAAACGTTCGGCCTGTTTGCGAAATTCCACCATCAATTCCGGGCCCTGAATGCCTTCAGAGAAGCCCGGGTAATTCTCAACGTCGGTGGTGATCATTAATTGACCGCCCGGGGCCGTCTGTTTTTCCGCGTCAACGGGTGCATCAATCAAGAGAGGCTTCAGATTCGCGCGACCCGAGTAGATAGCGGCAGTCAGTCCGGCAGGCCCGGAACCAATGATTACAACCTCTCTATCGAGTGTTTGCATGGCTATGGAGTCTCTTCCATTCCAATGTTAGGTTTGAAAAAAGTGTGACTAAATGCCCGAAACTATAGCCTTTTCGGTTAGGCGTATAGTATAACTAGCGATACCAGAGTAGTCGAATCCCAAAGCTGAGCGGCCTAACCAACAAGAGAAGCCCAGACTTAGAGAACTTAGGCAAATTATTGAAACCCGGCAGCGATCCGCAAACTATCGAAACGATCGGCGTCATAGGCGCAGGCACTATGGGCCATGGAATTGCGCAGGTAGCCGCCGCCGCCGGTTACCGTGTACTGCTCCGCGATGTTGATCTAGAGTCTCTCTCTCGCGGCGTACAGGCGATTGAACGCAACCTTGCCAAAGGAATTCAACTCGGCAAGCTGACCGAGGCCGATCGCGAGTCCACGCTGCAACATATCCGTGGAACTACGCAGTTAGCCGAAGTCGCGAATGCTGATCTGATCCTCGAAGCAGCGCCTGAACGATTGGATCTGAAACAAGAAATACTTCGCGAAATCGAAAATTATTCCAGCAAACCTTTTATTTTTGCGTCGAACACGTCATCGCTTTCTATTACAGAAATTGCGAAAGCCTCCGAACGGCCTGCGCAGGTAGTTGGCATGCACTTCTTCAACCCAGTCCACATCATGCGTCTGATTGAAATTGTGGTTGGGAAAGCGACCAGCGATGATACAGTTGAGATTGTTCGCGAAGTCAGCCGCAGGCTGCGGAAGGAGCCAATAGTCGTTCGCGATGTGCCAGGCTTCGCTTCCAGCCGTCTCGGCGTAGCCCTCGGACTCGAGGCCATGCGCATGCTCGAACAAGGCGTGGCTACGGCGAAAGACATCGATACGGCAATGGAACTGGGATACAACCACCCCATGGGTCCGCTGAAGCTCACGGATCATGTGGGTCTGGACATTCGACTTAACATTGCCGAGTATCTTTATCGCGAGCTCACTTCAGAAACGTTTCGTCCCCCTGAAGTTTTGCGGCGCCTTGTAAAAGATGGAAAGTTAGGCAAGAAAACTGGCCAAGGCTTTTACAATTGGAGTCAGGGTCGAGAGGATCTGCGTCGCGCATATTCCACTTGAAGTGTGACAAAACTGTGTTGCCAAATATGAGCACGCCCCACAATAACGAAGAGCGACGCTTTGCCCTACGCATGGCGCTGCGTCTGCCGATCGTGATTTCCGGCCGAGCTGAGGACGGCTCCGCCTGGAGTGAACCTACCGAAACTGATGACGTCTCAACTTCCGGCGCGCTCTTTCATCTCAATCAAAAGGTCAGCCGTGGCGAGCGATTGTATCTGCGCGCCCATCGGCCGGATGGAGCGCCCATAGAAGTAACTGCCGTAGTCATTCGCATTGCGCCGGCAATTTATGGAACAGCCCGTGTGGGCGTCCAGATCGCCGAGTCTGCCGAGAACTGGCTGCGACTCTTCGTCTCCTGGGTCGCCGACGAACAACCGCCCGCGACCGACCCCGCCGCCGACTCAGAAAGCCCTCCTTCCGAGTAATTCCAGCGCTTTTTCACAGCAATCTGCAAATTGGTTGTCTGTTTAAGGTAATCTGTGTAATCTGTAATTGCGGATTCCCACCGCGGCGTCCTGACTGACGCCGCCCACGCATTTGCTATCCGCGTCCCAAGCAACAATTCGGATTTCCAGGAGAGATGCGATGAAACTGTGTCCCCAGTGTGATTTCATTTATGAAGACGATCAGAGCCTTTGCGACATGGACGGGAGCGAACTCATTAATCACTCCGGCCCAGTGGTCTTAGAGGGAAGCTCTCATCGCGCTTCGACGCAGCTTGAGGAAAACCCCTGGGCGGCGGAGTCACTCTCTGTTTCGGGGGTGGTAGCGCAGCAGGCACCGTCTGAAACGAGACCCGCAGCGAGGTTTGAACAGAGGTCTCAAAGGCGATCTGAATGGAAGCGTTTCGCCCTTACCGCAGCTGCGGTGATATTGGGCGTCCTGCTATTCCTGGTCTATCACCTTTCGCGTCAGAACATCTCGAAACCTGAAACTCAAAACTTAAAACTTGACGCGCCCTCAGCCGTGTCGACTTCGCCAGTTGCTCCGGCTGCTAGCGACGCACCTGCAGCAGTTAACCCTTCAAGTGAGGCACTCGCGCAGCATGCGAGCGAGGCGGCCGCCGCGAACGTGAGCAACGAAGCTGCGGAGAACAATGCGAAGAGCGCAAACATGAACGCACCGTCAGGCCGCGCCCGGAACGTTAAAGTGCCGTCGCCTTCACCGGCGTCTTCTCCGCCACCCAGTCGCGAACTGGCAGCGAACAAATCACAGCCGGCAAATGTTGGTGCGACGAAAGACGCGAACGTTGGCAGGCACGAACCTGTTGCCCCTCCGAAGGCAGCGGGAGACGGTAAACCCGCCACCCATATCGCGCAGAATCAACCCAAAGTTGTTAAACCGGAAGACCCTAAAGCAAAAAAAGAATCCAAAGTGAGCTCGTTTTTCAAGAAGGCGGGACGCGTTCTCAAGAAGCCATTTTAAGTTCTAACGGCAAACAGCGAACAGCAGACAGCAGACAGCAGACAGCAGACAGCAAACAGCGAACAGCATCGGTCATCAGTACAGCGATTAGCAACTCAGCCTGGGAGTCGATCCCGGGCTGTTTTGCTGACCGCATCCACCCGATACCGCAATGATGCTGATCGCTGATTGCTGTTTACTGTTCGCTGTTTAGTTTCGCCAAATCCTTATTCAATCGGCCGAAGTACCAAATGTTCTGGGCTGCGAAACCGCTCCGATCGGGTTTATCAAAGAAGGCTACAATCTCCGAGCCTTGCTTTAGTTCGGCAAAGATCTCCGGGGTGAGAGTCAGCGTAAGACTGCGCCCACTCGGATCACCTGAAAGCTCGTTGAGAAAGAACCGTTTGCCCATCTGCAACTGTACCGCGGTATCTTTCGCCGGAAATGGTCGATTGGTTTTCATTTCGATTTGGACCAGTGGTTGCCGGGTCGCGCCGATTACTCTGACAGCGCGGTGGATACTAACCACTTCATTGCCCTGGTCTGCGTTTTCCCGCGCAGCCTGAATTCTTGCTTTGATATTCTCGGGCAACTTGAGGCGCTCCACGAGCGAATACATTTGGCTGCCATCATAGTTTGACACCGATATTTCCCCACCATCCTTCAACAAGGCCTTCAACACGGCGCGATCGTAAATTAGCGCGCCGATTTCCTGAGACGCATTGGGAGTGAACAAGGGGAGCGCAGCATCATCAATCCAAATGAGGCCCAGCCTCGGGAGAGATTTTCCACCCGCAAGCATAAGGCGAAAAGCCGACTCCAGAGTTCCCATTCTCCCATGAATCTCCAGTTCTCTTGGCTCAGTCAACGTCACTTCCTCCAGACTATACGTGATCGACTCTCCACGTTCGGTTGCATTTCGGCCCAATGAGTCCACTGAAACTATTGAGCTTCGCCCCGATGCGAGTAGCCTCCCGGGTACGGCTCGTAGGTTCATTGCTACATCCTCATCCATGGCGCGAGCTTTCGGCCCAGGTGGGCCCGCGGCGCGCGTGACGGTGTAAGAGATGGCGCCAAAAGCAAAAGGTGGAACAGCCCGGATCGTGACCGTCCTCGGAACTGAGATCATTGAGGCCGATCCCAGCCATGGCTGAGGCTCAAGCGTCGCGAACGGAAATTGCAAATTACCAGTCATAAAGCCCGAGAGCTCTTTCGTGAAGATTGGCTGATTGTTACTGTCCAGGAAAGTGACAAGAAAGTTACTCCCATTGTTACGGCCATTGGCCCATCGCAGTTCAAGAGCAATTGGCTGACAGTCGCCCAGGCTGATAGGGATATCAAAACTCTCTCCCTGCTGGTGAAAGCGATGAGTACCGGAAGTTTGCGGAGGGGGATCGGGACAGACCTGACCGTAAGCGCTCGTCCGGCCAACGAGAAATAATGCGACGCATGCAATGGCAGGTGCGCGCAGTTTCCCCGGCGCAAGTAGTCTGGGAGATCCGAAGGACGCTGCCCACACTTTTGAAACCATAATTCCTCCTAAGGTTAATTGCTGCGGTTATCGCAGTTCCTTTGGCCTTGGGTTACGTGAGTTGTTCGGGGCTAACAGGCCTAGGTCAGGTGAGTTTTTGGGGTCAAGTTTGGTCGAATTCTTCCCGCGCTATGTTCAGAAGTGAGGCTGACTCAGAATGGGCAAGGGCAAGAAACATACTACCTAACTGGGTCGAGGCGCCGCAATGTTTATCCGTCAGCGACCAATTGAGAG
>JALYXE010000116.1 GCA_030947265.1 Acidobacteriota bacterium | reverse complement strand
CACTTCCGAGCAGCCTTTCCCTGGAGAGTTCTAGAATTCCATTAACCTGTTCGCGGGAGACGGTGGGAAACTGGTCGAGAAACTGATCAATCGTTTCGCCCTCTTCGATGCAGTCGAACAGGTTCTTAATTGGAACCCTGGTATCGCGAAAGACTGGCGTGCCGCTCATCTTGTTGGGGTTCACTTCGATCAAGTTTTGCTGATTCATTTGTTCTTCCCCGCAACTGAGTGAAAATCTACGACCTAAGTCTACCATTCAATAGAGGGCATATCTATCTTGCCGCAGAAGTTCAATAGTCATTTTCATCTCCACCGTAGGCGCATAGAAAAGGTTGCGAAGATTGTCCACTATGGGGAGCATTAATTCCTTAATACATCAGAGAAGCGGCCACCTGCGAAGGTGGCCTCAAGTTTTTGCGGCGGGCTTATACGGTTTGTCTTCCGGACTCGGGCTAATGGTTCAGCATTCGCCCAATTTAGGCCTTACCTACTCTTAGCCAACGCAAGAGGCGGGTGAGTCGGCTGTCCCCTGTGTCTTGACGGACCTCCGGATAGAGTACGGACAGTGATAGGTTGCCGGCGCACGGTCTTGCCACGCGGTGGGCCATGTCCATTGGGCTCGAGACTAGTCTTAAGATCTTGACTAAACTGACAAATTCAACGAAAGTCACACGTCCGGCGCATCTCGGTTCAAAAGTTTGCCTGCTATGTTCTTCAACGAGCTCAGAAATTTGATGATAGCGGCGCTGTGCCTCTGCCTTGTATTCACGGCAGTGGGTCCCGTCGCGCGCGCCCAAAAAAAGACTGCGCCTGTCGAGGAAACTTCGCCGCCGCTCAACGAACAATTCAAGTTTGGCGCAGTCGATTTGGAGGTACTTGAACAATCAGATCTGCTCGATCTCAGGTTTGAGCGTGATGGCCTGGTATTCGCAGACGAAGCCGCGAATGTTTATTTAAGTCGCGTCGGACAGTCGCTGATCCCGAAAGGGCTGGCGATCGAAAAAGTATCGTGGAGATTTCGCATGCTGCGAGACTCGCAACCAAATGCCTTCGCGCTTCCGAACGGTACAATTTACGTCACCACAGGACTGATGACTCTGATCGATAACGAATCGCAATTGGCGGCGATCATCGCTCACGAGCTGACTCACGTGATGCGGCGACACACATATCTGCAGAATCGGAGCAATCGCAAAAAATTTCTCACAATGAACATCATGTCTGCGGTCGGTTCTTATGCGCCGCTGAGCATGGTTGGCGCGGTTATCACAATTGTGACGACAGTTGCTCCTTTAATCATGTTTGCAACAATGTTCGGCTACAGCCGCGATCTGGAGCGCGAAGCCGATCTCAAGGGCATTGACATGATGATCGGCGCTGAATACCCACCGGAAGAAATGGTACAGGTAATGAAGCTTCTGGATAAAGATATCGAAGGTGAGAACATCAGGCTGTTCTATAACGATCATCCGTCGCTTGATGAGAGAATTAAATACCTCAGTAGTTACCTCGGCGCCCGCGCGGATAAAGTGACTGCTCAGATGGAACTCAATCGTGAGCGCGCGGGATATTTTCAAGCCGTGCTACCAGTGATGCGACATGATATTCAGTTGTCGATCAATGCCGGCCGGTTTCGTTCAGCGGTCTACCTGGCACAGCGTCTCGTGGATTTCAGTCCCGATTCGGAAAATCTGTTTTGGTTGGCCGAAGCCTACCGGACTCTCGGGCCGCGTGCTTCCCAGTTATCCGAAAGAGAGTTGACAAACAGTGCGAAGAAAGATGCTGCGAAGAAACGTCAGAAGCGCACTATAGAAGAAGAGGAGCGCGACCTGCTTACGACGCCTGCGGGTAAGGAGAACTTGCAGCAACATCAGCAAAAGGCGGAAGAATTGTACTTGCGGGCGCTAAACGCTGAAAGTCCGCTGCCCGCATCCCATCGAGGGTTGGCTATGCTTTACGAGAAACTCGGACGAGCAAACGACGCTGTTGTCGAATATCAAAAGTATATCGATTTATCGCCATCCTCACCCGATCGCGAACGAATTCTAAGACGCATTGAAGGGTTAAGGAGAAACTGAAATGGACCTAACTCGACTTCTCCCGGTTCCAAGACTACGGGCATTAATATTTGCACTGACGACCCTGGTCCTCACAACAGTTGCCTCACAATCGATCCAGGCGCAGTTTCTTCACCCAAAGCTCCAGTCGAAGGAAACTACCATTCGAAATGTCGTGGTCCTTCCAGCGAAAGTCAATATCGTCCGCGATAGCATGAAGGGACCGGAAGGAATGGCTGCTGAGTCAGACGAACTGAGCGCTCGTGTGGAAAAGGTGATTTCCGAAGTCTTGTTAAAAGAGAAACAGGTGACGACGCTACCAGCACCCCTGGTAACAACCACCCCGGGCGAAGCTCAAAAACAGTACGGTGTCTCTGACTTTCAAACTAAGTTTGACGAACTGCTGCCCAAAATCATGAAGAAGCGCAGCGACGTTAAGAAAGGCCGCTTCTCGATGGGTGATGAGGTGCTGGAGCTGAATCTGGAGAAGCGCGCAGACGCGATTATTTTCATTCGTGGCGAGGGGAAGAAACTGACGGGCGGCAAAACTGCCTTTACGTTGCTTGTTGGCGGAGTGCCAGCTTATCTGAGACTTCAGATCGGAATCGTGGATGCGCGAAATGGTGACGTGCTCCTGTATACCGATCCCATTTTGGCCGGCGATCCGACTACGGCCGTTGACAGGCTTCGGAAAACATTAGAGAAGGGCTTCAAAAAATTGCCTGCCGTGAGAGCTAAATAACGACCGTTCCGATCCCCAGTTGGCCTGCGAGGAAGTAAATTGGCTTCAGAAAAAAGTTGCGAAGAGTGTCCACGGTGGGGAGCCAGATTGGACGAGGGTCGCTGGAGTGAGTTCCGGCGGCCTTTTCTCTTTGCCACCTGTGTTAGTAACGGCAAGCAGATCAAAAGGTTGGCGGAATGTAGCAGTTAGAGTCTGATCCTTCCACGTTGAGTTCGAACACACAAAATTCAACAGTCGACGCGCAAGTCACCAAAGCACCGCTGAGCAAAACTTTCAAGTAAACTTCAAACACCCGTTCGGCGGAGTAATTCCGCACAAAGACCCAAGGCCCGTTCCCGGTCCGTCCAAAAAGAGGAAATAGCAGCAACACACTAACGAAGGCACTACCAATATGTGAGTCGCTCCGCCCTCCTCCAACGAGTTGTTCGGCGGCGCGTCATAGGAAGCATTCACCATTATTTGATGCTGCTGACCTGGGCGCGATCTTGCGAGTTAGTGAAAGACAACCTCGCGTACGCGTCCTCGTCCTCGTCTTTGCCTTTCACTTTTCCGGCGTTCCAATCATGAACAACTAGTCACTATTCGGCGGCACGGGCGAGAGATGTCCGGCCACCATTTGCCAGCGGTCTGCTCGCTTAACGAACACGACAGTGATTCTGAGTTCGGGTCGGTCCTGAACTTTTGGTACGCCGCGCCCAGTTACAATTGCGGCGTCGCCGAAAACGCGGACCTTAATATCCTGGCCCCTAATAGCTAGTCCATGGCCTTCAGAACCTTCTCGGGGTATGACATCTGTTTTGGAAACAGTTGTTCCCATTGGTCCTGTGCCCAAAAAATCATCGGCAATGATCCTGTTCAGGGCAGCGCGGTCGACCCGGTCCTCTGCTTCGAGCCACTCCTGGGTTAGCTTCAAAACCACTTGCTCAACGCTATTGTTTTGTTCCGGCTTGGCAGTAGTTTGAGCAAACGCCGGCATTGCCGCCGCCATGAACACAGCAGTAACCAAAAGAATTTTGCGCATGAGTAGTCTCCTTGATCGGTTTATGTACAAACTAGACACCGCCGGAATGGAAAAGTTCCACAAAACTTTTGACTTTTATTTTGTGCCCAGCTGTTCGAGTTGGGTGAAACTAAGATTCATCTTCGCGCCGGATTGGCGAGCGGGTGCACTCAAACTAAATCGTCAATTTAGTTACTCAGACTCGAACACTCGCTCAACCGGTGTGCGTCCCTGTTCATCATGCGAAGCGATGCTTACGCTGCGCTCCTCGCATACATCACTGGACAAAACTTTGTTCTTGCGAAACCTCTCACTCTCGGTTATGAAAACGCCGCTCGCACCGTCGTCCGCGAACCGCTCCGTTGAGCTTGAGCGTCGAACGACGACGAACGAGCGTGTCAAACAGCGATAGCGACTAACATATGGGGACCAGATTTTCATTCTCTGCGGCGCATCCAAATCTGAAAATGCAGCCATTTTGAAATCAGCAATTGACGCGTTGCTATAGGATGAGTTAACGATAGGCTGCAGACTTTTGAATATGCCGGCTTGCGCAGAGAGGATTCCGCGCAGCCTCTACATGGTTTTTAAAGTTTTTTTGCGCCACAAAGAATTCCATTGTTCGCCGGCCGGTCGCGTAAACTAGCAGATTCTGGATTTGTACGCGCTCAAGTGCCGTAAGTAAAATACGACCTAAATCAGAACTCACCCCGATCATGACAACAATCACTTCACTACTTATCCCACCTTGTGGCGGAAAATTAGTCGATCTTATGGTCCCGGCCACAGAACGAGAACAACTTCGTGCCTACGCGAATGATCTACCATCGATTCAGCTTTCCCAGCGCGCCGAGTCTGATCTTCAGTTGCTTGCGTGCGGTGCATTTTCTCCCCTCGATCAATTCGTCGGCAAAGAGAACTACCAGAGTATTCTTGGCGAGATGCGCTTGTGCAACAGACACATCTTTCCCGTTCCCGTGACACTTCCAATAAACGCAGCACCGAGGATAGCTCTGGACCGTGATGTAGCGCTTCGCAACACCAAAAACGAGTTGCTCGCGATTATGACGATTACTGAGATTTACGAATGGAATGCCGCCGAACTGGCAGAAAAGATTTTAGGCACGCGGGACCCTAAACATCCTTTAGTGGCTGAAATGGAGAGCTGGGGCAAGCTTAATATTTCTGGTTCGTTACGCGTTTTAGAACTCCCGCGTTATCACGCTTTCCAGGACCTTCGTATGAACCCCACGGAGGTCCGAGACAAGCTTGCAACCCTGGGCCGTCCTAACGTTGTCGCGTTTCAAACCCGGAATCCGTTGCATCGAGCACACGAAGAGATGACTAAGAGGGCGATGGCTCAGGTGGACGGGACTTTGCTATTGCATCCAGTTGTCGGCATGACGAAGCCGGGCGACATTGATCATTATACGCGCGTGCGCACCTACAAGATTTTGATCGAACGCTACTATGATCAAAAGCGAGCCTTGCTCGCACTCTTACCATTGGCCATGCGTTTGGCTGGGCCCAGGGAAGCTTTGTGGCACGCTTTGATACGGCGCAACTACGGCGCGAATTATCTTATTGTGGGCAGAGATCATGCGAGCCCGGGCACCGATTCCTCTAACCGTCGATTTTACGAGCCATACGCTGCGCAACAACTGGTCGAGCAGTTCGCAGGCGAGTTGGGAGTGGGTGTCATTCGTTTCCGCGAATTGAGCTACTTTCCCACCGACGATTGTTACGGGGAGGTCGAAGTGGATCCCTCCCGCGGAGGTGGAATGACCATCTCAGGCTCGGATATGCGCCAAGAATATTTGAACCGGGGTCGGACGCTGCCCGATTGGTTCGCGCGTCCTGAGGTCGCGCAGATATTGGCCGAAGCTCATGCGCCGCGTCAGCAACAAGGCGTTTGCATTTGGTTTACCGGACTAAGCGGCGCAGGCAAGTCCACTACTGCTGAGATACTTACAGAACTATTACTCGAGCGCGGGCGACAGATAACCCTGCTTGATGGTGACGTCGTGCGCACACATCTTTCTAAAGGACTAGGATTCAGCAAGGATGATCGCGACACGAATATTCGACGTATAGGGTTTGTGGCAGCGGAGATCGTGCGGCACGGAGGCGTCGCAATTTGCGCCGCCGTAAGTCCTTACCGGGCGACACG